>CAJQSH010000001.1 GCA_905612505.1 uncultured Candidatus Pelagibacter sp.
AGGACAAACTGTTTCTTCTTCTTATAAACCTGCAACTTTAGATAATGGAATAAACATTCAAGTGCCTCCATTTATTGAAAGTGAAGATAAAATTATAGTTGATACAAGAACTATGGAATATATAAAAAAAATATAAATTTTATGAAATCAATATCGGCTAATCTTAATGTTATGATAAAGGCTGCTGAAAAAGCGTCAAGAGCTTTAATTAGAGATTTTGGTGAAATAGAGAAATTACAAGTTTCAATTAAAGGTCCTTCTGATTTTGTCTCGAATGCAGATTTAAAGGCAGAAAAAATAATTATTGAGGAATTAAAAAAAGCAAGACCAAATTATTCTATCACTAGTGAGGAAGAAGGATCTGAGTCTAATAAAGACAAAAAAAATACATGGATTATAGATCCTATTGATGGCACGACAAATTTTTTACATGGAGTGCCTCATTTTGCAATCTCAATTGCATTAAAATCAGAAGATGAGATTGTTTCAGGAATAATTTATGACCCCATAAAAGATGAAATGTTTTATGGTGAAAAAGATAACGGGGCATTTTTTAATAATCAACGAATAAGAGTCTCAAGTAAAAAGGAAATAAATAGTTGTTTATTTGCTACTGGGGGTAAATCTCGCTCCAAGTTTGTGGTATTCCTTTAGTCTTTCCCTTAAACCATCCAGACCTTCTGTAATCTTTTCCTCAGGTGAATTCGCCAAAACTTTTGCACCAGTATCTACTTTTATTCCTGGAACGGCACCAGAAGAAGAAATTAATTCAGGTATAGTTTTATTTGAATTTGTAGTTTGTTTGATTGTTTCGTCATATAAAATTACCCCACCAATACAATTTTTCATACTCTCAGAAGAGAAAAGAGTTTCTCTAAACAAAAGCCTGTTTTCTGAAGTTGATAGAACATTTACGCTTTCAAGTCTTTTAGTCATAGTTCCTGTGCTTTCATCAGCTGCAAGGATACCTCTTCCATTTGATAAAATTTTTAAAGCAATTTTATTTAATTCAGACATGTTAGTTTAAGGCCTTTATGCCAGGAAGTTCTTTTCCTTCAAGATATTCTAAAAAAGCCCCACCAGCGGTTGAAACAAAATTAAATGAATCTAATTTATTAAACTTATTTATTACAGCAACAGTTTCTCCTCCGCCTGCTACAGCATAAATTTTATCTTTAGATCTTTTATTAGCAATAATTTCTAAAATTTCTTTTGTTCCATTAGCGAAGTTGGGATTTTCAAAATAACCAGCAGGGCCGTTCCATAATACTGTATTTGAGTTATCAACTATGTTTTTTATTTTTGCGATAGTTTTAGGTCCAATATCTAATATCATTTCGTCATTATTAACTTCATTAATTTCTTTTATTGTTCCATTTCCATTGAGCTCTTTTGAAACCACAACATCAAGAGGATAATATATTTGACAATTGTGAATTTTAGACTTTTTTAATATTTCCTCAACTAAATCTTTATAACCATCATCACACACTGATTTACCTATGTTTATTCCTGTATTTTTAAGCATTGCATTGCCCATGCCACCTATAATTATTATGTTATCAAAATTTTTAATTAAATTTGAAATAATTTTAATTTTTGTAGAAATTTTAGACCCCCCAATAATACAGGTAACAGGCTTCGTAATTTTAGATGTTATTTTTTTTAAGGCATTTATTTCTTCAATAAATTGTAAACCACAATAAGACGGAATATATTTAGTAATTCCTTCAATTGAAGAATGTGCTCTATGAGAGCAAGAAAATGCATCATTAACATATATATCACCTAAGTTTGAAATTTTTTTTGAAAAAGAATCATCATTTTGTTCTTCTTTTTCATAAAAACGTATATTTTCCATCATCATAACAGACCCATTAGGAATTTTATTAATTTCAATTAAAGTTTTTTCATTAATTTCATTTTTGTTAAATAAAACCTCTTTATTTAAAAGATTTGATAGTTTTTTTGAAATAGGTTCCAGGGACATTCCATTTATAATCTTTCCTTTTGGGCGGCCGATATGAGATAATATTACTATTTTAGATTCTTTTTCTATTAATAATCTTAACGTAGGTAAGATTTTTACTATTCGTGACACCTCTGTTATTGATCCATTTTTCATTGGAACATTTAAATCGACTCTTAATATTATTTTTTTTCCTTTTAAAACAAGATTCTGGTTTAAAATACTATTCATTTAAATTTAAATCTTATGAAGATATTCAGCAATATCACACATTCTATTTGAAAAGCCCCACTCATTATCGTACCAAGCTGAAATTTTTCCCATGTTTTTACCAACGACACTTGTTAAAGAAGAGTCAACGATTGCTGAAGCTGAATTATGATTAAAGTCAATTGATACCAGCTTTTCTGTGGTGATTTCTAAAATTTTTTTAGATTGTTTTTTAGAAGCAGAAGTAAATGCTTCATTGATTTTTTCTTTAGTCATTTCTTTTTTTGTACAAAAAACTAATTCTATTATGGAAACGTTGGGTGTTGGGACTCTCATAGCCACACCTTCGAGCTTTCCTTTTAAAGAAGGAATAATTTCACCTATAGCTTTTGATGCGCCTGTTGAAGTTGGGATAATTGACTGACTGGCGGATCTCGCTCTTCTTGGATCTTTATGTGAGTTATCCAAAATTCTCTGGTCACTAGTAAAAGCATGAATAGTGGTCATGAACCCTTTTTCAATTTCAAAACTTTCATTTAAAACATTAACAACAGGTGCCAAACAATTGGTGGTACACGAGGCAGCTGAAATTATTTGATCATTTTTAGAGAGTGTGTTTTCATTAACACCAAATACAATTGTTTTATCCGCATTTTTACATGGTGCTGAAACAATAACTTTTTTTGCTCCGTTATTAATATGAGCTAATAATTTTTCTTTAGAATTAAATTTTCCAGTACATTCAAAAACATAATCAACATCAAATTTTTTCCAATTTATGTCTTCAATGTTTGATTCTTGAGAAAATGAAATTTTATTTTCATTAATAATTAGATGATTTTGATCAAAATCTAAATCTGCATTAAATTTTCCATGAATAGAATCATATTTTATTAAAGTGCAGCTTGCCTCAGAATTCGATCGGTTATTAATGTGTTTAATTTTTATATTCTTATTTTTGCTTTCGATAATTGATCTAATTACCATTCTGCCAATTCTTCCCATTCCATTAATTCCAACTTTTATTGTCATATTTAACTCTTTATTAGATTTTTGGTTTTTTTGGAAATATTTTCGGCTGTTAATCCAAAATGTTTATAAATTTGTTTATATGGTGCACTTTTACCAAATGTATCAATTCCAAAAGTTAAACCTTCTGTTCCAACATATTTTTTCCAGCAATCAGTTGATGCTGCTTCAATTGATACTTTAAACTTCGTTTCACCAAGAATTTTTTTCTTATATGATTTTGACTGTAAATCAAAAAGGTCTTGGCACGGTACTGATATAACTTTAGTGTATATTTTATCTTTGGCCAATTTATGACTAGTTTCAATTGCCAAATTAACCTCAGAACCACTAGCAAGTATAGTTAAATCAATCTTTTTTTTAGTTCTCAAAACCTCATAGGCTCCAAAAGAACATTTATTTGTATTTGAATATTTTTTTCTGATGGGATCAAGATTTTGTCTAGTTAAAGATAATACACTTGGTGTTTTTGAATTTTTTAATGCTAATTCCCAGCATTCAATAGTTTCCATTCTATCAGCAGGTCTAAAAAGATTTAAATTTGGAATAGATCTCAATCCAGATAATTGTTCTATTGGTTGGTGGGTTGGACCATCTTCGCCCAAACCAATTGAATCATGCGTCATTACATAAATAGTTCTTTGTCCCATCAATGCGGATAATCGAATTGAAGGCTTGCAGTAATCTGTAAATATTAAGAAAGTACCACCATAGGGAATAAGTTTGCTATGAAGTGCAAGACCATTCATTATTCCACACATCGCATGTTCTCTCACGCCGTAATGAATATAATCTCCATTAAAGTCTCCAGGTTTAATAATGCTATGATGTTTTGTTTTGGTATTATTTGATCCAGCTAAATCAGCCGATCCACCTATTAATGTGTTATTTTCTTTGGTAAGTGCGTTTAATATTAATTCAGAAGATTTTCGTGTAGCTAAACTTTTAGTTTCTTTAATAGAATTTTGTTTTTCAGATTTTAATGCTTTAGAAAAATTATTTTTTAATATTTTATCAATATATTGTTTTTTTCTTTTATAAAATTTATTCCAGTTTGCTTCTAGCTTTATACCTTTGTTTCCAATTTTTTTCCATTCATTTAAAATATTATTAGGAATTTCAAAAGGTTTGTGCTTCCAATCCAAAATTTTTCGAACAAGTTTAATCTCATCCACACCAAGTGGACTTCCATGTGAAGAGGCTTTACCAGATTTATTAGGTGAGCCATAACCTATTTTTGTTTTACAAGAAATAACGGTTGGTTTT
>CAJQSH010000002.1 GCA_905612505.1 uncultured Candidatus Pelagibacter sp.
TATTTTTTAACAATTAATTGAAGTTTACTGGATCAACATCAACTGTCAGTTTCATTCCAGTGGGCAATTTAAACTTTTGTATCATTTTTGCCAATGAATTCTGTACTTTAAGAGACTTTCGACCTCTAATCAAGAGCCTAACTCTAAACATTCTTTTTAACCTAAATATTGGAGCATTCACAGGTCCAAGGACTTTACCTTCTACAGCACTTTCGATAAAATCTTTAAATTTATAGGCTTCTTTTTCAAGCTCTTTTTCATTACTGCCAGTAATTATTATAGCAATAAATCGTTGAAAAGGTGGAAGGTTATTTTCCCTTCTAATTTCAAGCTCTTTGTCTAAAAATATGTCTGGGTCTTTATTGGTAATATCAGAGATCATCTTAGTATCTAAATTGTAAGTTTGAAAATAAACAGTTGCGGGCTTGCCTGTCCTTCCAGCTCTACCTGAAAGTTGATGGTATAATTGTAAATTTTTTTCCGCACCTCTTAAATCATGGCCTTGTGAAGATAAATCAATATCAACCACAACAATGCAATTTAAATTTGGAAAGTGGAATCCTTTTGAAATTAATTGAGTACCAATTAAAATTTGAATTTCATTATTTATAATTTTTTCTAAAGTTTCTGATGAACTTTTTTTATTCATAGTATCACTAGAAAAAATCGTAGTTTCTTTGTTTGGAAAAATTTTTTTTACTTCCTCTGATATTCTTTCGACACCTGGTCCACTAAAAATAAAATCGCATTTTCCTTCTTTTGAACATTCTCTATTTAATAAAGCTTTATAGCCACAGTAATGGCATAATAAATTCTGTTTCTTTTTATGGTATACTAAATTTATTGAACAATTTGGGCATGAATAACTACTAAAACATTTTTTACATAAAACATAAGGAGAAAACCCTCTTCTGTTTAAAAAAAAAAGAACTTGATCTTTTTTTTCAAGATGAAATTTTACTTTTTCAATTATTTCTTTTGAAATCCAAGATTGTGATTCTAGCTTAGTATTGTTTAAATTAATTATTTCATGATTGGGCAAAGAAGCATTTAAATATCTTTGATCAAGTTTTGATAAACTATATTTGCCTTTTTTTATATTATCATAGGTTTCAATAGAGGGAACTGCTGTTATTAAATTTATTGGAATATTTTCAAAGAATGCTCTAGAAATTGCCATGTCTCTTGCATGATAAGTCACTCCTTCATCTTGCTTATAAGATTGATCGTGTTCTTCATCGACAATAATTAATCCAAGTTTTTTAAAAGGTAAGAACAATGAGGACCGAGCACCAATTACAACTTTAATTTTATCATTGGCAATTCCACTCCATATTATCTCTTTATTTTTTTTAGTTATTGCTGAATGCCAAACTGCAGGTTTAAACCCGAAGAATTCTATAAATTTATTCTGGAACTGTCCTGTTAAACCAATTTCGGGTAATAGAATTAAGCCTTGAAAATCCTTGTTAATTATCTCTTTTAAGGCTTCAAAATAAACCATCGTTTTACCTGAACCTGTCATCCCCTGTAAAACATGAACTCTAAATTTTTGGTTTGAGATATTCATTTTTTTTAAACAACTTTTTTGATCTTTAGAAAGTTCTATTTTATTTTCCTTAATATCAATTTTAAACGGCTCATAAACTTCACCTGAAATTTTCTCTATTGCATTACTACTTAATAATAGTAACTTTAAGGCCATACCTTTCGGAATCATGTTATATTGCGAAAACCAATTTAAAAACTCAATTGTATTTTTTTTTAAAGATGGGACATCTAGTTTTCTTAGAACTTTCTTAATTGCAAAATTTTTATTTGTTTTTTTTTCAAACTCATCCCAAACTACCCCTGTAAGTTCTGATTTTCCAAATGGCACAATAACATAATCACCTACTTTAAGTTTTAAATCAGAATCGTAGGTAAAAGGATGGTTAAAAATATTAGGTATAAGAATTGGGACTTTCATGTCTTTATAATATGAAAATATTCTATGAGTGTATTGCTGTTTCTTGCAGGACTCTGAAGTTGTTGTTTATCAATGTTAATACACCATTCATATTGCTTCTTCTTTCTGTACCACTGTTGAATCTGTGTCGGTACACCTTTTGTACCACCAAATATCAATACACACTGACACACTTACAGCCTCTAAACGGTGAATCAAAAGTGAACACCAACATAAAAGCTAGGTTTTCCTTAATGAATGGAATCTACGTACAATGATCTAAAATAACTTAAGAGTGTATTGCTCTTTTATCTACTGATAAGGCTGCTTCTTTTACTGCTTCTGAGAATGTGGGGTGTGCATGACACGTTCTTGCAATGTCTTCAGCGCTTGCACCAAACTCCATTGCAACTCCTATTTCTCCAATTAATTCTCCCGCATGTGGACCAATGATATGTGTTCCTAACACTCTATCCGTTCTTTGATCGGCTAAGATTTTTACAAACCCCTCCGCTTCGTCAATCGCTTTAGCTCTCGAGTTTGCCATAAATGAAAACTTGCCAACTTTATATTTTATATTTTCTTTTTTTAATTGTTCTTCTGTTTTTCCAATAGAAGCAACTTCTGGTGTTGTATAAACAACACCAGGAATAATATCATAATTAACATGCCCTGATTGTCCTGCAATATTTTCTGCAACAGCAATACCTTCATCTTCAGCTTTGTGCGCTAACATCGGCCCTTCAATAACATCACCAATTGCATAAACATTGCCAACATTTGTTTGAAATTTTTTATCTGTTTTAATTTTTTTCTTTTCATTTAACTCAACGCCAATTGCTTCTAAATTTAAATTATTAGTGTTTGGTTTTCTGCCAACAGATACAAGAACTACATCACAATCGAAGTTGATTTTTTTTCCATTTTTATCAGAGGTTGAAACAGTTGCACCATTAGCATTTTTTTTAATACCTTCTACTTTAGTTTGCATATGAAAATTAATTCCTTGTTTCTTTAAAATTTTCATAAATTCTGTTGATATCTCTCTATCCATTCCTGGTGTAATATTTTCAAGAAGTTCAACCACATGCACTTCAGCTCCCAATCTAGACCAAACAGATCCCATTTCTAATCCTATATAACCTCCACCTACAACAACCATTTTTTTTGGTACTACTGGTAAAGTCAATGCTCCTGTTGAAGAGACAATTATTTTTTCATCAAATTCAATTCCTGGTAAAGAAACAGGCACAGAGCCTGTGCTAATTACTGTTTTTTCAGTCTCTATAAGTGTTTCTTTATTATAACTATCCAAAATGGAAATTTTGTTTACTGATTTAAAACTTCCAATACCCTTAAAATAAGTAACTTTATTTTTCTTAAATAAAAACTCTACACCTTTGGTTAAAATAGTAACTGCTTTGTCTTTATTTTTCATCATTTTTTTATGATTAAGTTTTACTTCTCCAACCTCTATCCCAAGTTTAGAAAAATTCTGTGCCTTATGATAATTCTCTGAAATATTTAATAAATTTTTAGAAGGTATACAACCAACATTTAAACAGGTTCCACCTAATGATCCTCTAGATTCTATACATGCAGTTTTAAGTCCTAGTTGAGCCAATCTTATTGCACAAACATAGCCCCCTGGCCCACCCCCTATTACTACAACTTGAAATTTTTCTGACATTTAAATATTTAAAAACAACCTTCTCGGATCTTCTAGATTTTCTTTAACCATTTTTAAGAATGAAACAGATTCTTTTCCATCAATAATTCTATGATCGTAGGATAGTGCTAAATACATGATTGGTCTAATCTTAATTTCACCATCTATCACCGTTGGTCTTTCAACTATATTGTGCATTCCTAGCACTCCAGATTGAGGTAAATTTAATATTGGAGTAGATAACATTGACCCATAAACTCCACCATTACTGATAGTAAAAGTTCCACCCTGAAGATCTTCAATAGTTAATTTGCTGTCTCTTGCTTTTTCAGAAATAGTTTTTATATTTTTTTCAATATCAGCAAATGATAACTCATCTGCATTTCTTAAAACAGGAACAACCAAACCTTTTTCAGTGCCTACTGCAAAACTTATATTGTAATAATTTTTATAAATAATTTCATTACCATCAATTTCGGCATTAACAGATGGAAAAGTTTTTAAAGCGGCTACACAAGCTTTTACAAAAAAAGACATAAATCCTAATTTAATTCCATATCTATTTTTAAAATCTTCTTGGTTTTCTTTTCTCATTTCCATTATGCTTGTCATATCCACCTCATTAAATGTAGTTAGCAAGGCGGCATTTTCTTGTGCCTGTTTTAATCTTTTTGCAATAGTTTGTCTTAGTCTGGTCATTTTAATTCTCTCTTCTTGACCATATTTAATTTTTCTTTCAGATGGTTGGGGGTTGTTCCCCATTAAGTTAATTAAATCACCTTTTAATACTCTACCTTCTTTTCCTGATCCTTTTATTTTTTGTAAGTCAATTTTATTTTCTGTGATAATTTTTCTAACAGCTGGAGAAATATTTTCATTGTTTGCTTTTTCTAAATCAGTTTTTTCTCCTACAATTTCCTGAGTTAGTATTAGTGGTTTTTCAGTTAGTTTTTCTGGCGTTATTTCGTCCTCAAAAATTTGTGGCTCTTTTTTTTCTACCTCTAAATTAACAATATTATTTTCTGGTTTTTTTACTTCTGTTTCTTTGATTATTTGTTTTTCAGAAGATTGTGAACCGTTTGAACTAATAGAGCCAAGTAAGGCTCCTACCTCTACAATAGCTCCGTCCTTGGCAGTTATTTTAGTTAAAATTCCATCTACTGGCGAAGGTACTTCTAGGTTAACTTTATCAGTTTCTAATTCTACAATTGGTTCATCTGTTTGAATACTATCACCTTCACTTTTAAGCCACTTGGAAACAGTGGCTTCGGTAATGCTTTCTCCCAAAATAGGTACTAAAATTTTTTCATTCATTGTTATTCAAAAACTTTGTTAATAATTTCTTGTTGTTGGGAGGTGTGTCTTTTCGCATATCCTGTTGCAGGAGATGCATCTGGACTTCTTCCTATATAAGAAATTTCTCCATTATTAACTTTAATAGTATCCAATGTCCATTGTATATAATCTCTTACTGAAAACCATGCTCCCATATTTTTAGGTTCTTCTTGACACCAATAAAATTTAGCGTTTTTTGCATATACTTTAAGCTCTTTAACTAAAGTTTTTGCAGGAAATGGATATAACTGTTCAATTCTGTAAAATATAACATCATCTCTTTTTAATTTTTCTCTAGCATCTAATAAATCATAATAAACTTTGCCAGAACATAGTATTACTTTTTTAATCTCAGAATTTTTTTTTAGTTTTATAAATCCTTTAGTTTTTGGATCCATTGCATGATCCCATAAAACTCTATGAAATGTATTGTCCTTATTAAAATCTTCCAGATTAGAGACACAATACTTGTTTCTTAGTAATGATTTAGGCGTCATCATAATTAATGGTTTTCTAAAATCTCTATGCATTTGTCTTCTTAAGGCATGAAAGTAATTTGCTGGCGTACTACAGTTCATCACTTGCATATTATCATTTGAGCATAGTTGTAAGAACCTTTCTAATCTTGCAGATGAATGCTCTGGCCCCTGTCCCTCATAACCGTGTGGTAATAACATTACTAATCCAGATGCTCTTGACCATTTCCTTTCTCCTGATGCAATAAACTGATCAATTACAACTTGTGCTCCATTAGCAAAATCTCCAAATTGTGCTTCCCAAATTGTAAGCGTGTTTGGTTCAACTAAACTATAACCATACTCAAAGCCTAGAACTGCTAATTCAGATAAGAAACTATCTACTACTTCAAATTGTTTTTGACTATCTGAAATATTGTTTAATGGAATGTAACGACTGTTATCTTCTTGATTTCTTAAAACAGAATGTCTTTGACTAAAAGTTCCTCTGCCTGAGTCTTGACCTACTAACCTTACTGGATACCCTTCTTCTAGCAATGATCCAAATGCTAAAGCTTCAGCTGTTGACCAGTCTATGCCACTTCCATTTGAAACCGATGTTCTTCTGGAATTTAAAATCTTATTTATAGTTTTGTGTAAATTTAATTTTTCTGGTGTTGAGTTAATTTTTTTAGAAATTTCTAAAAGTTTTTTCTGATCAACTCCACTGACACCTCTTTTGTCCTTCCCTTTTTCAGGTTTGTACCTTGACCAGGTTCCTTCGTACCATTCTATTTTTGGTTTATAGTTTTTTGCATTTTTATATTGGTCATCTAATAGTTCTTTAAAATTTGACGTAAAGTTTTTAAGATCTTCTTTTGAAATCGTATTTTCATTTACTAATTTATCTCCATAAACTTTAACTGGTGAGGGATGCGACCTAATTTTTTTATACATTACCGGTTGTGTGAAAGATGGTTCATCTCCCTCATTATGACCAAATCTTCTATAACAAATTAAATCAACCACAACGTCCCTGTTAAATTTTAATCTAAACTCTGTTGCTATTCTTGCAGAATAAATGACTGCTTCTGGATCATCCCCATTAACATGAAGTATTGGTGCTTCTACCATTTTTGCAACATCTGATGGATAAGGTGAGGATCTAGCAAATCTTGAACTTGTGGTAAAACCAATTTGATTGTTTACAATAATATGAACTGTTCCACCTGTATTATGTCCTGGCAAACCTGACATAGCAAAACATTCTGCAACGACTCCTTGACCTGCAAAAGCAGCATCTCCATGAATTAAGATTGGAATGACTTTATTTCTTTCTTTATCTTTATGAAAAAATTGCTTACCCCTAGTTTGACCTAACACAACAGGGTTGACTGCTTCTAAATGAGAAGGATTATCTGTAAGACTAACATGTACAGAATTACCATCAAACTCTCTATTGGACGATGCTCCTAAGTGATATTTTACATCTCCAGCACCTTCTTCTCCTGTTGCTTGAATATCACCTGCAAATTCATTAAATATTCTTTTATATGATTTTTGTAAAACATTGGCTAACACATTCAGTCTGCCTCTATGAGACATTCCAATTTTAACTTCTTTAACTTTAGATTGACTTCCTATTTTTATAATTTGTTCTAAGGCTGGAATTAAAGCCTCTCCTCCATCTAAGCCAAATCTTTTTGTACCAACGTATTTTGTGTGTAAAAATTTTTCAAATCCTTCTGCTTGGATAAGTTTCTTTAAAATGGCCTCTTTGCCATTTTTTGTAAATTCACGTGCGTGGTCATCTTTTTCTACTCTGTCTCTAAACCATTTTCTTTCAGTAGGATTTGATATATGCATATATTCATATCCCACAGGTCCACAATAAGTTTGTTTTAAAAAAATTAATATTTCTTTAACTGTTGCATATTCTTTGTTTGCTACACCATTTAAAAAAATTTTTTTGTTGTAATTTTCTTTCTTGAATCCGTAATGTTTTGGATGCAGTTCATCTAAATATTCTGTTTTCAATAAGCCTAATGGATCAAGTTTTGCTAATAAATGTCCTCTTTGTCTGTAAGCTCTAATTAAAGCCACAGCACTAATAGAATCTTTGTTTGATTCTGTTACTGTTTCAAAATTACTCTTATTAGAAAAATTATTTTTTTGATTTATTTCATCTAATTTTTCACTTTCATTAAATTTTTTTTGAATTTCGGCTATGTTAATTTTATTTTGTGAAAGGCTCCACGAAGGTCCGTTAATTTCCTTTACTATAACCTCTAGTTCATCGCCTATTCCTTCAAAATAATTTTTCCAGCTCTCTGTAAGATCAGAATCTTTATTAACAAATTTTAAATACATTTGTTCTATAAAGGCACTATTAGATTTGCTAAGAAACGAAGTTTTTTCGTATTCGATATTTTTTGATGATGACATCTTTTTTTTAATATAGTATCAGAATAGTTTTTTTCAATTAGACAATTTATTAAATAAGGTTTTACCTATCTCTGAGGGTGATTTAGCAATCGTTATACCACATTCTTCCATCTTTTTAATCTTATCTTCGGCGCCACCTTTCCCGCCTGAAATTATAGCTCCTGCGTGCCCCATTCTTCTTCCTGGAGGTGCTGTTATTCCTGCTATAAAACCAACTATTGGTTTTTGAATTTTATGATTTTTTACAAATTCTGCCGCTTCTTCTTCCGCTGAACCACCAATTTCTCCTATCATAAGGATAGATTTAGTTTCTTCGTCATTCAGAAATAAATTTAAACAATCAATAAAGTTTGTTCCATTTATTGGATCTCCACCAATTCCAATACAAGTGGATTGTCCTAATCCATTCTCAGTTGTTTGTGCAACTGCTTCGTAGGTTAAAGTTCCTGATCTTGAAACTATTCCAACCGAACCTTTTTTATGAATATTTCCTGGCATAATTCCAATTTTACATTCATCAGGAGTAATTATTCCTGGGCAGTTCGGTCCAATTAATTTACTTTTTGAATTATTTAATCTTTGTTTAACCCTAAGCATGTCCTGTATTGGTATTCCTTCTGTAATACATACTATTAGTTCAACTGAAGCATCTATAGCTTCAATTATTGCAGTTCCTGCGAATTTTGCAGGTACATAAATCATAGTTGCGTCAACACCCACTTCTTGTTTAGCCTCTACTACGGTGTTAAAAACTGGACGATCAAGATGTTTTTGTCCTCCCTTTTTTGGAGTAACTCCTCCAACCAAGTTGGTTCCATACTCTATTGCTTGTTCAGAATGAAATGTACCATGCTTACCGGTAAATCCTTGACATATAACTTTTGTATTTTTATTAATCAAAACAGACATATTATTTTATAGCTTTTACTATTTTTTGCGCAGCATCATCTAAGTTTTCTGCAGAGATTAATTTCAAACCTGAATTATCTAAAATCTTTTTACCTTCTTTAAAGTTTGTACCCGCAAGTCTAACTACTAATGGAACGCTAATATCTATTTCTTTAGCTGCATCTACAACTCCTTGTGCAAGGACATCGCATCGCATTATTCCACCAAAAATATTTATTAAAATACCTTTAACATTTTTATCTGAAAGAATTATCTTAAGCGCAGCAGAAACTTTTTCTTTTGAGGCACCACCACCTACGTCTAAAAAATTAGCTGGTTCTTTTCCATATAATTTAATTATATCCATAGTGGCCATTGCTAGCCCCGCTCCATTAACCATACAGCCAATACTTCCGTCTAATTTTATATAAGCAAGATCATGTTTACTTGCTTCAATTTCGGCTGGATTTTCTTCGTTTAAATCTCTTAATTCCATAATTTCTGGGTGTTTAAATAAAGCATTAGAATCAAAACTTACTTTTGCATCTAAACATATTATTTTTTTTTCTTTGGTTAAAATTAAAGGATTAACCTCAACCATGTTAGCATCAGTACTAATAAACATCTTATATACTGATTTAATTAGTGATATTGCTTGGTTTTTTACATCATCACTTAAATTAAAAATTTCAATTATTTTTTCACAATCTGTGTCTGAAATCTCTTCATTTATTTCAATTTTTGTTGTTATAATTTTTTCTGGTGTTTTATTGGCTACTTCTTCAATATCCATTCCACCTTGATCACTTGATATGAATGCAATCTTTGAACTAGCTCTATCGACTAAGCATGATAGATAAAATTCTTTATCTATGTTGGAAGACACTTCAACATACAATCTCTTAACTTCCCTACCCTCTGGTCCAGTTTGGTGTGTTATAAGAGTTTTACCTAATAATTCTTTAGCAGCAACACTTAATTCTTCTATAGTGTTTAAAATTTTTACTCCTCCTGCCTTGCCTCTTCCACCAGCATGGATTTGTGCTTTTAACACAAATTTTTCTGTCTTTAATGATTTTGCTTTTTCAACTAATTTATCAACTGTTAAAGCAAAAACTCCTTCTGGTACAACTGCTCCATATTTCTTTAAAATTTGTTTTGCTTGGTGTTCGTGAATATTCATTTTTATTTAGATAGATCAGGATCTATTTCTGATGCCGCTTTCCACAGTGCTTTAACAGCATCGATAGAATGCATAAAATTTTTTTTTTCTTTTTCGTCTAAGTCTATTTGTTCTATTTTTTCAACACCCTTTTTTCCAATTATTACTGGTACACCAGCATAAACATTATTAACTCCATACTCTCCATTTAAGTATACCGCACATGGTAATAATCTTTTTTCATCTTTTAAATATGCCTCAGCCATTTTAACTCCGGAGGCAGCAGGTGCATAGAATGCTGAACCTTTTTCTAAATATTTGACTATTTCAGCTCCACCATCTCTAGTTCTTTGATTAATCTCCTCTAATCTTTCTGCTGATATTTTTCCTTCTTTTACCATATCCAGAAGAGGTTTCCCTGAAATTTTAGTAAATCTTGGTAAAGGAACCATTGTATCTCCATGACCACCCATTACCATTGCTTCAATTTCTTTTACTGGAACGTTAAGCTCCAAAGATAAAAACAATTTAAACCTTGAACTATCTAAAATTCCAGCCATACCTACAACTTTCTTAGCTGGCAAACCAGAAAATTTTTGAAACGCCATTACCATAACATCTAGTGGATTTGTAATACATATAACAAATGCATTGGGTACATTTTTTTTAATACCTTCTGCTACTTGTTTAATAATTTTTAAATTAATACCCAGCAGATCATCTCTGCTCATTCCTGGTTTTCTTGGTACACCAGCAGTTATTATTATTACATCCGAATCTTTAATGTCTTCGTAGTTATCTGTTCCTGAAAACTTTACATTAAAACCATCAACAGAGGATGATTGAGCAATATCTAGGGCTTTTCCTTTAGCTATTCCACTTGTAACATCAAATAATACTACTTCATTAGCAGCTTCTTTTAAGCCTATTAAATGTGCTAAAGTTCCACCGATTTGACCTGCTCCTATTAAAGATATTTTTTTCATTATTGTCCTTATTTCATTGTTGGCATGACAAATTCTGCATTAGATCTTATGCCAGAAGGCCATCTTGATGTTACCGTTTTAAGTTTTGTATAAAATTTAATTCCTTCCGCTCCATGCATTGCACTATCTCCAAATAATGATCTTTTCCATCCACCAAAACTGTGGAAGGCCATCGGAACTGGTATAGGAACATTAATTCCAACCATACCTACTTGAATTTTACTAGCAAATGTTCTGCCCGTATCTCCGTCTCTAGTATAGATACTTACTCCATTTCCATATTCATGGTCATTAATTAACTTAGTTGCTTCTTCAAAAGTTTTAACTCTTATTACTGATAAAACTGGTCCAAATATTTCTTCTTTATAAATTCTCATATCTTTTTGAACATAGTCAAATAAACATCCGCCAATAAAGAAACCATTTTCATACCCTTGAAGTTTTATGTTTCTTCCATCGACAACTAATTTAGCACCTTCTTCAACACCTAGATCAACATAACCTTTTACTTTTTCCAAGTGTTCTTTAGTTACTAATGGGCCCATCTCAGATGTTTTATCCATACCAGGTCCTACTTTTAATGCCTCAGCTTTTTTTGATAAACGTACAACTAATTCATCGCCTATATCTCCTACTGCTACAGCAACCGATTGAGCCATACATCTTTCTCCAGCTGACCCATACGCTGCTCCCATTAAACCATTTACTGCACCATCAAGATCACAATCAGGCATTACAACTAAATGATTTTTTGCTCCACCTAATGCTTGAACTCTTTTTTCATTTTTTGCAGAATTTTCATAAATATATTTTGCAATAGGTGTTGAACCTACAAAGCTTACAGCTTTAACATCTTTATTTGTTAAAATTGCATCAACTGACTCTTTGTCTCCATTAACAACATTAAAAACTCCATCTGGTAGTCCAGCTTCTGTTATTAGTTCAGCTAGTTTTAATGCACACGATGGGTCTTTTTCTGATGGCTTTAAAATAAATGTATTTCCACACGCTATAGCAATAGGAAACATCCACATAGGTACCATTGCTGGAAAGTTGAACGGTGTTATACCCGCAACCACTCCAAGTGGCTGTCGCATTGACCAGCTATCAACATTTGTTCCAACATTTTCTGAAAATTCTCCTTTAAGTAAATGTGGAATTCCACATGCAAACTCAACCACTTCTAATCCTCTTGTTAAAGAGCCTTTGGCATCTTCATAAACTTTTCCATGTTCTGAAACTATTAATTTTGTGAGTTCGTCAGTATTTTTTTCTATTAATTCTTTAAATTTGAACATTACTCTTGCTCTTTGAAGAGCAGGTTTTAATGACCAAGTCTCAAAAGCTTTTTTTGCGACCTCAACAGCTTGGTCAAGATCAGCTTTATTAGCTAATCTTACTTCAGATTCTTGTTCCCCTGTTGCTGGATTAAAAATTTTACTTTTCCTATCAGATGACCCAGAGGTTGGTTTTCCGCCAACGAAATGTTCTAATAAATTCATGAATGCTGTTATTTAAAGAGGTAATTAGCTTGTTGCAAGCATTTTTTTCAATTCCGCAATAGCTTTTGCTGGGTTTAACCCTTTTGGACAAGCATTGGTACAATTCATAATAGTGTGGCACCTATATAACTTAAGTTCATCAGCTACTTTTTTC
This sequence comes from uncultured Candidatus Pelagibacter sp., assembly GCA_905612505.1. Lineage (GTDB taxonomy): Bacteria > Pseudomonadota > Alphaproteobacteria > Pelagibacterales > Pelagibacteraceae > Pelagibacter. The sequence goes on from CAJQSH010000002.1 coordinate 12,545, forward strand.
AATCTCTCTTTTTTTTCATCATCTCTACTATCTACTATCCACCTATAAGCTTGAAGTAAGACTGCAGGACCTAAATACTTATCACCGTTCCACCAATAACTTGGACAAGAAGTGGAACAGCATGCACACATTATGCATTCATATGCACCATCTAATTTTTTTCTATCTTTTTTTGATTGAATAATTTCTGTAGTTTCAACTTTTGTGTTTGTTTTCAACCAAGGTTCAATTGATTCATACTGCTTGTACAATCCACTTAAATCTCCAATTAGATCTTTTTTAACTTTTAGATGAGGTAGTGGATAGATATTTATATCTCCTTCAATTTCTGAATGAGGTTTTGTGCATGCTAAACCATTTTTACCATCCATATTCATAGCACAAGATCCACAAACACCGTGTGCACACGATCTTCGATAAGCCAACGATGGGTCAATTTCATTTTTAATCTTATTTAAAATATCCAATACTTTTGAAGGACAATTATCCATATCAACTTCATAAGTATCTACTCTCGGGTTTTCACCATTTGAAGGGTCCCATCTATAAACATTTGCTTTTCTAATATTTTTTGACCCAGTTTTATCTTGGTAATAATTACCTTTTTGAACTTTTGAATTTTTAGGTAAATTTATTTGAACCATTAATAAACTCTTTCTTGTGGTGGAAAGTATTGAACTTCATTTGTTAAGGTTGTTTTGGTAACTGGTCTATAGCCAATCTTTGTATCTTTTCCCTTACACCATGCAATAGTATGTTGCATAAATTTTTCGTCATCTCTTTTTGGGAAATCTTCTCTAGCGTGTGCTCCTCTACTCTCTTTTCTATTATAAGCAGAATCTACTGTAGTAATTGCTTGTCTTATTAAATTATCAAACTCTAGTGTTTCTACTAAGTCAGTATTAAAAATAAGAGACTTATCTTTTACTGAAATTGAGTCCATGCCATCATAAGTTTTTCTAATCTCATCAACTCCTTCTTTAAGTGTTTTTTCTGTTCTAAAAACAGCACACTTTGATTGCATAGTTTTTTGCATTGCTAGCCTAAGTTCTGAAGTACTATTTTCACCGTTTGCTTTTCTTAATTTATCAAATCTTTCTAAACATTTTTCTGTTTCAGACTCTCCTATATCTTCATGCGGAGTTCCTGTTTTTACAAGTTCTGCAGCTCTCATAGCTGCTGCTCTTCCGAATACAACTAAATCGATTAAGGAATTAGAGCCTAATCTATTTGCTCCATGCACTGAAACACATGCCGCTTCACCAATTGCCATTAATCCTGGGACTGTTTTTTCAGAACCATTTCCTGTTAATACTTCAGTCTTATAATTTGTTGGAATACCTCCCATATTATAATGCACGGTAGGGACCACAGGTATTGGCTCTTTAGTTACATCAACATTTGCAAATAATCTTGCTGCCTCTGTAATTCCTGGAAGTCTACTTTCAATAATACTTTTATCTAAATGACTTAAATGTAAATGTACATGATCTTGTTCTTTACCAACACCTCTACCTTCGTTAATCTCAATTGACATTGATCTACTTACTACATCTCTAGATGCTAAATCTTTAGCTTTTGGAGCATATCGCTCCATAAATCTTTCACCTTTTGAATTAACTAAATAGCCACCCTCTCCTCTAACACCTTCAGAAATTAAAGTTCCATGTCCATAAATTCCTGTTGGATGAAATTGTACAAACTCCATATCTTGTAATGGTAAGCCTGCTCTTAAAACCATAGCATTTCCATCACCCGTACAAGTGTGTGCAGAGGTTGCTGAATAATAAGCTTTTCCATAGCCACCTGTTGCAATTATTGTGATGTGAGCCCTAAACCTATGAATGGTTCCATCATTTAAATTCCAGGCAATGAGACCTTTACATTCGCCACTCTTCATTAATAAATCTAAAGCAAAGTATTCAATAAAAAATTTAGTATTATGCTTTAAGGCTTGTCCATAAAGTGTATGAAGTATTGCGTGACCCGTTCTATCAGCAGCGGCACAAGTTCTTTGAACAATTCCATTGCCATAATTTTTTGTCATTCCTCCAAAAGGTCTTTGATAAATTTTTCCATCATCAGTTCGACTAAAAGGAACTCCGTATTTTTCTAATTCAATTACTGCTTTAGGTGCTTCCTTACATAAATACTCAATACTATTTTGGTCTCCCAACCAATCTGCTCCTTTAACTGTGTCGTACATATGCCAACGCCAATCGTCTTCACCCATATTTCCTAGCGCTGCTGAAATTCCACCTTGCGCTGCTGATGTGTGACTTCTTGTTGGAAATACTTTTGATATACATGCAGTTTTTAATCCTGCCTCACTTAAACCTACAGCAGCCCTTAAGCCAGAACCTCCAGCTCCAAGAACTATTACGTCGTATTCATGATCTATAATTTTATAAGCACTCATGTATTTAAATTAAATATTATTATAATTGTAATTAAGGGAATTATTATAGCAAATATATTTAGAGCTTTGTTTGCGGAATTTTTGGTTTTTTCATCCTGTATATAGTCTTCAAATACTTCACTAATACTTAAAGCTGAAAAAAAATAGGCAAAAACTAATAATAAAGAAACTAAAATTTTAGATGGCTGATTTGAAAAAAAACTAACAATATCAACGTAATTTTTATCAAAAACTGATACTAAATTTAAAATAAACCAGGTCATTAAAGGTATCAACACCACTGAGCTTGCCTTTAAAAATAGCCATTTTTTAGTTACATTATTCATACTAAATAAATTGCTTTCCCATTAAATAAATAAAAACTGTCATAATAAATGAACCAATTATCACAATTAATCCTGTTATCTTTGTTGTCCTTAATTCAAATCCGTACCCTAAGTCCATAATTAAATGTCTTATTTCACTTAGTATCTGAAAACTAAATGACCATGTTAAACCTATAATTATAAATTTTCCAAAAATAGATTTTAAAAATATGTTAGTAAGTTCATAACTATTCTCACCTAATAGTAATGATGCAATCCAAAAACAAATTACTGTTATGGCAACTATATTTAATATTCCCGTAATTCTATGTGAAATAGATACTAAAGAAGATATGTGCCATCTATAAATCTGAATATGCGGTGATAAAGGGTTATTATTTTCCATTAAAATTATTTTTAATTAAAGTTTCAGCAATTTCTACAGAGTTCAAAGCCGCACCTCTAAGTAAATTATCAGAGACAACCCATAGGTTTAGTGAATTTTTATTAGTTTTATCTTCCCTTATTCTTGAAATATAAGTTTCATTTCTGCCCTCTGCTTCAATGGGAGTGCTGTATCCTCCGTCTTCTCTTGAATCATAAATTTTACAACCTTCGGCCTTACTAAGGGCATCTCTAACTTTTTCTAAAGAAAATGATTTTTTAAATTGAATATTTATCGACTCGGCATGAGAAACCATAACTGGAATTCTAACACAAGTGGCTGTTAATTCTATTTTTTCATCAAGAATTTTTTTAGTTTCATTTGTCATTTTTAATTCTTCTTTAGTGTATCCATCATCTGCAAAAACATCTATATGAGGAATGGCATTAAAAGCTATTTGCTTTGTAAAGTTTCTTGATTTAATTTCTTTATTTTCTAAAGATAATTTTGTTTGCTCTACTAGTTCGTCCATAAGATCTTTTCCACCACCTGAAACAGACTGGTATGTAGAAACAACTATTCTTTCAATATTAAATAAATCGTGTAATGGTTTAAGAACAATTACTAATTGAGCTGTTGAGCAGTTAGGATTTGCAATTATATTTTTTTTCATATTCTTAATAGCTTCAGGATTTACCTGTGGAACAATTAATGGTACATCTGGATCCATTCTATAAAAACTAGAACTATCTATAACAGTTGAGTGTTTTGCTGCTTTTGGAACATATTGTTCTGAAATTTTTCCACCAGCTGCAAAGAAAGTAATTTGAACTTTTGAAAAATCAAAAGTTTCAAGATTAAAAACCTCATGCTCCTTGCCATTAAAATTTACTTTTTGGCCAGCACTTCTTGGTGAAGCAATTAAGAATAATTCACTTATAGAGAGCTTTTTTTTCTCTAGTACCTCGAGAATTTTTCTTCCAACATTGCCAGTGGCTCCTACAATTGCTATATTCATGATGTTATTAGACTTTTATACTAGATGAAGGGTAAATCGCAAACTTTTCCGTTAAAAGTATTGTTGTTTATCTCAATCTTAAAGGATTGAGAGCTTTTCCAGAAAGGTTTTTTGATCATAGCAATACCAATTACTTGTTTAAATTGAGGAGAATAAGTTGCCGATCTTAACTCACCAATTAAAGTATTATTTTCATCATAAATATTTTTAGATGAAGGTAGGCTAATTTCTTTTACTTCAATTTTAACACCCATTAATTTTTTTTCAATTCCCTCTGATTTAATTTTTTTTAGTTTTTCTTTCCCTAAAAAATTAACTTCACTATCTAGAGAAACATATTGATCAAAACCACACTCTAAAGGGTTGTCGTTATTGTCAAAGTCATTCCCATATGAAAGTAAGCCACTTTCAATTCTTTCGATTAAATTTGGGCAACCAGGTTTTACATTAAATACTTTTCCGACTTCAAATAAGTAATCATATAATTTTTGCCCAGATTTTGTATTTTGAACATACACTTCAAACCCTCCTTGTTTTGACCAGCCAGATCTTGCAATTAAATGTTTTATACCCTCAAAGTCAAAATAATCAAATCCAAAAAACTTTAATTCAGTAATTTTTTTGCCAAATACTTTTTCCATTAGGCTAAATGATTTAGGTCCCTGTATTGCGATAATATCAACTATTGGCTCTATAATTTTAACATCAAATTTATGGCCTGATGCTAACCCTTTTGCAAAAAAGATAACGTCCGAGTCGGCTATTGATATCCACCATTTATCTTCTGCAAGTTTTAAAACAACTGGATCATTAACTAGATTACCTGAGTCATCAATAATTGGACAATAATAACATCTACCAAACTTTGATTTTGATAAATCTCTGCATGTCATCAATTGAACTAGTTTTGCAGAATCTTTCCCTGAAATTTCTACTTGTCTTTCTGCTGCTACATCCCATACTTGAACATGTTCTTTTAAATGATAATAACTATCTTCTATTGAACCAAAAGCAGCTGGTAACAACATGTGATTATAAATTGTATAAGCTGTTACACCTTGTTTCTCTATTCTGGAAGTGTATGGTGTGCTTCTCATTCTTCTCGATTTTGCTATTGAAAAATTTTTCATCTTTTTAAAAATTTACTAATCTTTTCTCTCATTTCAAAAGCATTTTCAAACATAATCATGTGACCACAGTTTTTAATAACATGAGTTTTTGAATTTGTAATGAGTTCTGCAAATTTCTTACCCTTTTCGAGGTTAACCATCTTATCTAACTCACCAAATATTAAATAAGTTGGACAATTTATTGACTTAAGTGCTTCAGATCCATTTTTGTACTCGTTACACGCAATAAGGTCTATTGCTAATATTTTTCTAATGTCGCGTGGAGAATTAATAATTTTTTCAACAGGATTTCCTCCAATAAATTTTTTTGATCCTTCATAGCCCCACTTCATCATTATATTAACTGCCTGATTATCTCCTGCTTCAGCAAGGTCTATTAAATCTTGATTCACGGGTATTCTATAAGAGCCACCAATAAAAATTAAATTTTTAATCTTTTTTGGATACTTAAAATAGTATTCAAGCGCCTCCAAGCAACCTTGAGAGTGTCCTACTATTGTTAACTCTATAACTTCCAATTTATTAAAAACTTTTTCTAACCAATCTGAAATTTCCTCTATTGATTTTAAACATTCGCCTTTAGAATTACCGTGTCCTGGTAAATCAATTGCCAAAACATTATAATTTTGGCTTGATAAATACTGCTCTGTTAAAGACCAAACAATATGTGAGAGACCACTTCCATGAAGTAAGACTATTGTTTCTTTATTTTTATCAATACCTTGTCCTGCATCTGATGCAAAAACTTTTTTATTATCTACTTCAAAAATCAACTGATTTCCTTGATTTTTTTTCTAAGCTCAAACTTTTGAATTTTTCCCGTTGATGTTTTTGGCAATTCACAGAAAATAACTTTTTTTGGAAGTTTAAATCCTGCCAAAGTCTCTTTGCAAAAATTTATTATATCTTTTTCTGTTGCAAATTTATCTTTAATTAGCTCAACAAATGCACAAGGTGTTTCACCCCATTTTTCATCTGGTTTAGCTACAACAGCCACCAATGATACTGTGGGGTGTTTTGCAATAGTGTTTTCTATTTCAATTGAAGAAATATTCTCACCTCCTGAAATAATAATATCTTTAGACCTGTCTTGAATTTTTATATATCCATCTGAATATGTAATGGCTAGATCTCCTGAATGAAACCATCCTCCTGCCATTGACTTATCAGTTGCTTCTTTGTCTTTATAATAGCCTTTCATTACAATGTTTCCCCTAATCATAATTTCACCCATAGTTTTTCCATCTTTTGGTACGGGCTTCATTGTTTCGGGATCCATTACAACTGCACCTTCAGTATTTGGATACCTTACTCCTTGTCTTGCTTTAATTTCATTTTTTTTATCTTTATCTAATTCATTCCACTCTTCATTCCATGCGCACTGCAACATATGTCCATAAGTTTCTGTTAATCCATATACATGCATAACTTCAAATCCTAAGTTCTCCATTTTTTCAAAAATAATGCTTGGGGGTGGTGCGCCGGCAGTTAAAACATTTACTTTTCTTTTTAATTTTTTCTGGTCTTCTTTGGGAGCGTTAACTATCATATTTAAAACAATAGGTGCCCCACCAAAGTGGGTTACTTCATATCTATCAGTTAATTCAAAAATTTTTTTTACATCAATGTTTCTTAGGCACATAACTCTTGCATGTAGCATTGCCAGCGTCCAAGGATAACACCATCCATTACAATGAAACATAGGCACAACACATAAAAAATTTAATTTGTTGGGCATGTTCCAAGCAACAGCACTGCCTGTAGCCATCAAATATGATCCTCTATGGTGATAAACAACACCCTTAGGATTTCCTGTTGTTCCAGATGTATATCCTAATGAAATAGCTTGCCATTCATCCTTTGGTTTTTTCCATTGATAATTTTCATCTCCACTATTTAAAAAGCTTTCATATTCTAACTCTCCAATTTTTTTAAAATTTCTTGTATCTATGTCCTTGTCATCTATATCAATAATAATAATTTTATTTTTGATATTCTTTAAAGCTTTAGCAATTACTTCATGAAATTGTCTGTCTACAATAAAAACTTTCGCATCGCTATGTTCTAAAATATAGCTAACTGTGTTAGAGTCTAATCTTGTATTGATCGCATTAATCACAGCTCCAACCATTGGTATTGAATAATGAGCTTCAAAAATTTCTGGTGTATTGAAAGCCATTATTGAAACTGTGTCTCCAGTTTTTACTCCAAGCTTGTCTAGTGCACTAGCAAACTTAACACACCTTTTATAAACCTCTTCCCAAGTATAAGTTCTAGTTTCATAAATAATGGCTTCATAATTTGGGTATATATCTTTTGTTCGTTCTAAAAATGTTAAAGGAGATAAGGGGACGTAGTTAGCATCATTTTTATCTAAATTTGTATCGTAGTGGCTCATGCTAATTAAATTTAAAATTCATTATATAATCACTGCCTGTTGTGGCTGTCTTAAAGTGACTCTCAGCTCTTGGTAAAACTCTTTTAAAATAAAAATCTGCTGTTTGTATTTTATCTTCATAAAAGTTTTTATTACTTTCATAATCTTTGAAACTGACTTCTAAAACTTTTATCCATGCATGCGCTATAGAAATAAAACCTAATGCCTTTAAATAATCATTACATGCTGCGCTTGCGTCATCTTTTGAGTTTTGTATTTTTTCTTTAATCCAAAAAGTAAAATTAGATAAAATTTCTAAGTGAATTTTTAATTCTTTTATAAAAGGCTTTAATTTCTCATTTTCAGTATTGCAATCACTCTTAATCATTTCTAGATATTTATTAATTATATCTCCATTTTTATTTACTAATTTCCTAAAAACTAGGTCTGCAGCTTGAACGGAGTTTGTTCCCTCATAAATAGGAGTTATTCTATTATCTCTATAGAGCTGTTCAATTCCTTGATCTTTTGTATATCCATAACCGCCATGTATCTGTATTGCTTCACTGGTTATTTCCATTCCCATTTCAGTGAACATTGTTTTCACTACAGGTGTCATTAAAGAAACAAAGTCTGATGCTTCTTGTTTTATTTTTTCGTCTGGGTGATAAAGACTAACTTCAGTTTGTTGTGATAGCCAAAAACATAATGCTCGCTCTCCTTCGATAATGGATTTCATATTAAGCAGAGATTTTCTTATATCCGCATGCTCAATTATATAATCTGCACCATTGGTTGATTTTGTATTGTTGGTTTTTCCTTGTTTTCTTTCTTTCGCGTAACTTAAAGAATTTTGATAAGCAATTTCAGAAATTCCCAACCCTTGGATTCCAACAACAATTCTCTCTAGATTCATCATTGTAAACATGGCATTTAAGCCTTTATTCTTTGGTCCGATCATGTGGCCAACTGCATCATCAAAATTTAGTACACATGTGGCAGAGCCTTTGATTCCCATTTTACTTTCTATAGACCCTGTAGAAATCCCATTTCTAGCTCCAATAGATCCATCTTCATTTACAATAAATTTAGGCACTAAAAATAAGCTTATACCTTTTGTTCCGACCGGAGAGTCTGCTGCTCTTGCTATTACAAGATGAATAATATTTTCTGTTAAATCATGATCACCTGAAGTAATAAAAATTTTTTGTCCACTTAATTTAAAAGTTCCATCAAATTGTTCTACTGCCTTTGTTTTTAAAAGACCTAAATCAGTTCCACAAAGCGGTTCTGTAAGACACATGGTGCCACTCCATTTCCCCTCTACCATTTTTGGGAGATATTTTTCTTTTATTTCGTTCGTAGCATGATGAGAAATACAATTGTATGCACCTATGCTTAATTCGCTATAAAGTTTAAATGATAGACTTGCGGATGATAACATTTCATCAAAAAAAGCACTTACGGTTTTTGGCATTCCTTGACCTCCATATTTTGGATCACAAGAAAGTGAAGTCCATCCATCCTCTATATATTTTGTATAGGCCTCTTTATAACCAGGTGGTGTTCTAACTACACCGTTTTCTAGAACTGTTGGATTTTCATCGCCTGATTTTGCTAATGGTAAAATTATATTTTGATTAATTTTAGCTGCTTCAACTAAAATATCTTTTACTAATTCTGAGTTAACTTCTTTATATTTTTCTATTTCATTATAATTTTTATTGTTTCTTAACTTGTCGAAAAGAAACATCATGTCTTCCACTGGTGCTGCGTAATTTGGCATTCGAGAACTTTAGAATAAATCTTTAATTATTGCAATTTTGAAATTATGGCATCACCCATAACTGATGTTGATACTTCTTTTGTTCCTTTAGAAAGAATATCTTTGGTTCTAAGGCCATCATTTAATACGTCCTGAACAGCTTTTTCTAAAACATCCGCTTCATTATCTAAGTCTAAAGAATATCTTAATGCCATTGCAAAACTTAAAATTGATGCAATTGGATTAGCAATTCCTTTGCCTTCTATGTCTGGTGCTGATCCATGGATAGGCTCATACATTGCTCTCATTTCTCCATCTTTGTTTTTTGATCCGAGAGAAGCTGATGGTAGAAGACCAAGAGATCCTGTTAGCATTGAAGCTTGATCTGAAAGCATATCTCCAAATAAATTATCTGTAACTATTACATCGAATTGTTTTGGGTTTTTTAATAGTTGCATTGCACAATTATCAGCAAGCATATGGTTTAATTCTACGCTTTTGTATTCTTTGTCATGAAGTTCTTGAACTTCCTCCTTCCAAAGTTGTCCCGCTTCCATCACATTTGATTTTTCACAGGATGTAACTTTATTTGATCTTTTTTTAGCTAAATCAAAAGCAACTCTGGCCACCCTAACTATCTCACTAGTTGTATAAGAATGTGTATTGATGCCTTTTCTTTCACCATTTTCTATTGGTTTAATTCCCCTTGGTTCTCCAAAATAAATTCCACCTGTTAATTCTCTAACAATCATTATATCTAACCCTGAAACAATTTCAGGTTTAAGAGTTGATGCATCCACTAATTGCTCAAAGCAAATAGCAGGTCTTAAGTTTGCAAACAGTTTTAATTCTTTTCTTAATTTTAATAGTGCTCTTTCAGGTTTTTTTGAAAAATCTAAATTGTCCCACTTAGGTCCACCAACTGCTCCTAACATTACAACCTCACTTTCTAAAGCTTTATAGAAAACCTCATCTGTAATTGGTGTTCCATGTTTATCGTAAGAACAACCTCCAGCTAGATCTTGATCAATTTCAAAATCTAAAGATTTATTTGAGTTAAACCATTGAATAACTTTTTTAACTTCCTGAATAACCTCAGGTCCAATTCCATCACCGGGTAAAAGTAAAATTTTTCTTTTCTTAAGTTTAATCATTAAATATCCATGGTTTTTTATCTTTTAAACTTTTTTCAAAATTATTAATTTTTTCTTCTTTTGCTAATGAAAGTGCAATATCGTCAAGACCTTCTAATAAACATTTTTTCTTAAAGGGGTCAACTTCAAAATTGACTTCACTATTTCCAAAAATAATTTTTTCTTTTGCTAGGTCTATTGAAATTTCTTCTTTTCTTTTTGAATACTCTAATAGTTGTTTAATTTTTTCTTCTACTAATATAATTGGTAAAATTCCATTTTTAAAACAATTACTATAAAAAATATCAGCATAACTTGGACTTATAACACATGTAATTCCAAAATCTAATAATGCCCATGGCGCATGTTCTCTGGAAGAACCACAGCCAAAATTTTTTCCTGTAATTAGTATTTTTGATTGATTATAAGGTTCTTGATTTAGAATAAATTCTTTAATTTCATTACCATTATCATCATATCTCATTTCAAAAAATAAATTTTTACCCAGCCCTGTTCTTTTAATTGTTTTAAGAAATTGCTTTGGAATAATCATGTCTGTATCGATATTTACAATTGGCAAATATACTGGAATACTTTTAAGTGAATTAAATTTTTGCATTTTATTTCTGATACTTTCTAACATCATCCAAGTTTCCTGAAATTGCAGCTGCTGCTGCCATTCCCGGGCTTACTAAATGGGTTCTTCCACCTCTACCTTGTCTTCCTTCAAAATTTCTGTTTGAAGTTGAGGCACATCTTTCTTCTGGTTTTAATTTATCTGCATTCATTGCAAGACACATAGAACATCCTGGTTCTCTCCATTCAAAACCTGCTTCTATAAATATTTTATCTAATCCTTCTTGCTCTGCTTGTTCTTTAACCAAACCTGACCCTGGAACAACCATTGCGTGAACATGAGAAGCTTTCTTTTTATCTTTTAGTATTTTTGCAGCTTCTCTTAAATCTTCAATTCTACCATTAGTACAACTTCCGATAAAAACCCTGTCTATTCTAATGTCTTTTGCCAATGTATCAGGTTTTAGATCCATATATTTTAAAGATCTCTCTATAGAATTCTTTTTATCTTTATCTTGTTCTTTTTCAGGATTTGGTACTTTACCGTCAATTGTGATTACATCTTGTGGCGATGTTCCCCAAGTGATCATTGGTAAAATATTTTCTGCTACTAAATTAATTTCTTTATCAAATTTAGCTTCATCATCAGTTTTTAAATTTTTCCAATACTTCATGGCTTTATCCCAATTTTCACTTTTTGGTGACATTGGTTTGTTTTTTAAATATTCAAATATTTTTTCATCTGGGGCTATTAGTCCTGCTCTAGCTCCTCCTTCAATGGTCATGTTACAAATCGTCATTCTTTGCTCTACGCTTAAAGAAGATATTAAGCTACCCGCGTACTCAATGACAAATCCTGTTCCACCTGCTGTCCCAATTTTTCCTATAATTTGCAAAATTACATCTTTAGAAGTAACACCAATAGGAAGTTTTCCATTAATATTAATTCTGAAATTTTTTGCTTTTTTTTGAACAAGTGTCTGTGTTGCTAAAACATGTTCTACCTCTGAAGTTCCAATACCAAAAGCTAAGGCTCCAAATGCGCCATGCGTTGCAGTATGACTATCTCCACAAACTATTACTGTTCCTGGTTGCGTAAAGCCTTGCTCCGGACCAATTATGTGGACAATCCCTTGTCTCTTATCATTCATTCCTAAATATTGAATACTAAATTCTTTGCAGTTTTTTTCCAAAGTATCTACTTGAATTTTAGATTCCTTATCAGCTATTCCTTTAGATCTATCAGTAGTTGGAACATTATGATCAGCGACAGCCAATGTTAGGCTAGGTTGTCTTACTTTTCTATTAGTGTTTCTTAATCCTTCAAATGCTTGCGGACTCGTTACTTCATGAACTAAATGTCGATCTACAAATAATAATGCAGTTCCATCATTTTGTTGATGAACTAAGTGATCGTTCCAAATTTTATCGTAAAGAGTTAAAAACATTGAAAAAAAATTATTTTTTTTCTTCAGAACTTTCTTTTTTTGGTTCTGCTTGAGCTTCAGGTTGTTTTTCTATTGGTGCTATATTTTCTTCAGTAACCACTTCAGGTTTAACATTAACCTCTATACCAAGTTTTTTTCTAATTTTTTCTGCGATTCTTGCTGATTTACCCGTTCTATCTCTTAGATAATATAATTTTGCTCTTCTAACTTTTCCATGTCTAATAACCGTAATAGTATCAATTACCGTTCCATATAATGGAAATGTTCTCTCTACACCTTCTCCAAATGAAATTTTTCTAACTGTAAATGATGAATTAAGGTCTCTATTTTTTCTCGCAATACAAACACCTTCAAAATACTGAATTCTATCTTTTTTTCCTTCAGTAATTCTTACACCTACCTTTACAACGTCTCCTGGAAAAAAATCAGGTATTTTTTTTTCAGCTAGTATTTTTTTAACGTTATGTTGGTTTATTTCTTCTATTGTTTTCATGTTAATATTTATCAAATTAATTTTTCTTATATTTTTCCCATAAATCTAGTCTTCGGTCGCGTGTTATAGCCTCTGATTGAGATAAACGCCAGTCTTTAATTTTGACATGATCTCCTGATAATAACACTTCTGGAACACTTTTCCCCTCCCAAATCTGTGGTTTAGTATATTGAGGATATTCTAATAATCCATTCTCAAAACTTTCATCTATTTTAGATTGATCATTTCCCAATACTCCAGGTAATAATCTCAAAATACTATCTAAAATAATAAGTGAAGCTGTTTCTCCGCCAGATAAAATAAAGTCTCCTATACTGATCTCTTCTATATTTCTTGTTGATAATACTCTTTCATCAACTCCTTCAAAATGACCACATATTAAACTTATTGATTTTTCATTTGAAAGTTCTTTTGCAAATTGCTGATCAAATTTTTTCCCTTTAGGTGATAAATAAAAAATTCTTTCACCTTCTTCTATATTCTGATCGATTGATTTTGCTAAAACATCTGCTTTAATCAACATTCCAGATCCACCACCAAAAATTGTGTCGTCAACAGTTTTGTGTTTATCTTCTGCTGCATCTCTAATGTTTACCACTTTCAAATCCCAAGTCTTGTTTGATAATGCTTTCCCATATAGCCCTTTGTTTAAAGGGCCAGGAAACATTTCTGGGTAAAGTGTAAATACTTTAGCTTGCCACATTAATTTAACTATTTAGCCTCTTTCTTTGGGGCTTCTGCTGCTGGAGCTACTTCTACTTTAGGAGCCTCTTTCTTTGGGGCTTCTGCTGCTGGAGCTATCTCGTCTCCTTCTTTTTTTCTTTCTTTTTTAGGAATTGCCTTATGCGGGTTATTACCATTTACAGGCATTGGCATAATATCATTTTCACCTAAAATTCTTGCCACTCTAGTTGTTGGTTGAGCACCTTGACCTAACCAATATTTAATTCTTTCAGCTTCTAGTCCTACTCTTTCCTTTTTATCTTTTTGCAAAAGAGGATTGAAAAATCCTACTTTTTCAATAAACTTTCCATCTCTTGCACGACGACTATCTGCAATAACCACTTTATATACTGGTCTTTTTTTTGTTCCACCTCTTGATAATCTTATTTTTAACATTTCTTCTCCTTTATTTATTTAAGTTGATTTAAAAGCTCTGGAGGTATTCCTTTATCGGACATACCCTTCAGGTTTCCTTTTGACATCCTCTTCATCATTTCTGACATCATTTTAAATTGCTTAAGCAATTTATTGATCGTGGCCGCATCTGTTCCAGAACCATTAGCAATTCTTTTTTTTCTAGAACCATTAATAACTTTAGGGTTCTCTCTTTCTTTTTTGGTCATAGATAAAATTATTGCTTCGTTTAAAGTAATAATTTTTTCATCAATTCCTCCTGCATCCATCTGTGATTTCATTTTAGAAACTCCAGGCATAAATGACATAATTCCTTCTATACCGCCCATTTTTTTCATTTGCCTTAACTGGGTTAAATAATCCTCCATAGAGAATTGTCCTTTTTTTAAATTCTCCTCAGCTTTTTTTATATTTTCTTCACCAAGATCCTCTGCTGCTTTTTCAACAAGAGATACGATGTCTCCCATTCCAAGTATTCTATTTGCTATTCTATCTGGATGAAAAACTTCTAGATTATCTATCTTTTCTCCTATACCCAAAAATTTAATTGGAACTTGAGAGACATATTTCATACTAACGGCAGCACCACCTCTTGCGTCACCATCTGCTCTAGTTAAAACAATACCTGTTAAATTTACAGTATTCTTAAATTCTCTCGCAACTTCTGCTGCAACTTGTCCTGTTAATGAATCTGCAACTAAAAATATTTCGGTTGGATTGATTATGCTTTCAATTTGCTTAATCTCGCTCATCATTTGGAGGTCTATTTGAGTTCTTCCTGCTGTATCAAATAATATAATTTCAGCACCACTAAGGTTTGCGGCGCTAACTGCTCTTCTGCAAATATCTGTAAACATCAAGACTAACCATCATGATTTTTTTTTTTTTATTCTTTTCTAAATATTTAGCTAATTTTGCTGTGGTTGTAGTTTTGCCTGAACCTTGAAGACCCACCAACATCATTGGGACAGGTGGAACTGCATTCAAGTTTATATCTGTGTTACTTTCTCCTAAAAGACTAACCAGTTCATCATGAACAATTTTTACAACCATATCACCTGGAGAAGTTGACCGAATTATTTCTTTTCCTAAAATTTTAGGTTTAACCTTCGATATGAAATCTTTAGCCACATCAAGAGATACATCGGCCTCTAAAAGGGCCTGTCTAATATTTGCTAAACCCTCATTTACTTGATTCTCATCAAGAGAAGGTGCTTTTTTTAAAGAAGAAAAAATTTCTTCAAATTTATTTGTTAAGTTTTCAAACATAATTATTACACACAGCAGTAATCTCACTAGTGGGCGAAGTCTCGCTGACTAGTGTCGATCTCTTTGTTTCCAAAGACACCACAAATTTAACGTTTTTGCGGAAACGTGATCAAACTATAATAGAGGTTCAAAAAGTCAATAAATAAGTTAAATATCTGTATATGGATATTAAAGCTTTTAAAATGAATGGTTTAGGTAATGATTTTGTAATCATCGATCAGAGAATTCACGAACTTAATTTAAGCAAAGATCAAATAATTAAGATATGTGATCGTAACTATATTGGGTGTGACCAGCTTATTTTAATAAAAAAAAATAGAAAAATAGATGCTAGTTTAGAGTTTTATAATTCAGATGGAAGTATGTCTGGAGCTTGTGGAAACGGTACAAGATGTGTTGCAGAGTTTTTATCAAAAGAAAATAATAAAAAACAAATCACTGTGTGGACTTCTTCAGGTTCTTTAAAATCAAATATTTTAGGAAATAAATTAGTAGAAACTGAAATTGGGATACCTAAAACGAATTGGAATGAAATTCCATTAAACAAGAGCTTAGACACTAAAGATCTTAAAATTGAAATCTTAGACAAAGATAACAGTAAACTTGTCGGTGGTACTGCTGTAAATGTAGGAAATCCACATATAATTTTTTTTGTAGAAGATATTGAGAATTTTGATTTAAAGAAAATTGGACCAAAAATTGAAAATCATGAACTATTCCCAGAAAAATGTAATGTTACACTTGCTAAGATTATAAACAAAAATTTAATAAAAGTTAAAGTTTGGGAACGAGGCGCAGGACTTACAAAAGCATGTGGCACTGCAGCGTGTGCAACAGCTTTTGTGGCTAATATTAAAGGACTAACAGAAAAAAATACGGATGTAGAGTTTACATTGGGAAAACTATCAATTTCTATAGACCAAAAAGATAGTATTCACATGAAAGGACCAGTTTCTGATATTAAGAATATCGAAATTAAATTTTAATGGGAATCTTTGATAAATTTAAAATTGGATTTAAAAAAAATGCATCTACATTCACATCTGGTTTAAAAGATATAATTGTAAATAAAGAGATAGATGACAAAGCATTAGATCAAATTGAAGAATATTTGATACAATCTGATGTTGGGATTTTAGCAGCCTCAGAAATCAAAGAAATTATTGCCAGAGAGAAAATTGACCCTAAAAAAGATACTATAAGTGAAATAAATATAATCCTTAAAGATTATATGGTTTCTTTAATGAGGCCACTTGAAAGTAGAAATTTTTTTAATAAAAAAGATAAACTAAATGCCATTCTTATCTCGGGCGTTAATGGCGTTGGAAAAACAACAACAATCGGAAAAATAGGAAAAATTTTAAAATCAAATGGAAACAAAGTTATGTTTTCAGCTTGTGATACTTTCAGAGCGGCAGCCATAGAACAATTAGAAAGTTGGGCAAATAAAATAGATGTTAATATTACAAAATCTGCCCAGGGCTCAGATCCTGCTTCTGTCGCATATAAAGCTATTGAATTAGCATTAAAAAATAATTTTAGTCATGTATTAATTGATACCGCCGGAAGACTTCAAAATAAAAAAAATTTAATGGAAGAATATAAAAAAATTGCAAACGTAACCAAAAAAATTGATCCTGATGCACCTCATGATGTAATTTTAGTACTTGATGCAACATCAGGTCAAAATGTTATTAATCAAGTTGAAGAATTTAATAAAATTATTCCCATCACAGGACTAATAATGACAAAATTAGATGGAACAGCAAAAGGTGGTATTTTATTGGCACTTGCGAAAAAATATAAACTACCAATAATTGCTCTTGGACTGGGTGAAAAAGAAGATGATTTACAAATTTTTAGTGCAGAAAAATTTGCTGAAGCTTTTATACAAATTAATTAATTGATTAAATTATTTGAAATTAAAGGTTTATAATAACTACATTTATAATTTTCATTTAATTGAGAATGACCACAGTTTTTTGTAATAGATGAAATAATAAATTCCAATTTTCCACCTGAAGGATATTTATTTAATTTTTTATTAGCAATATCAAATTTAAAATTCATATTAATATTTTTAATGGCACTAATCATAACCAAGGTGTTGTTATCTTTTAAGAGATAATAAGCAAAATCTTCTGGAAAAACTGGAAAATCATAGTCCTCTAAAAAGTATTTAGCTTGTGATGGGAACCATTCATACGAAATTAATGAAGATGAAGTTTTTGTTTTATAATTATATATATATAGATCCTGAGGATAATCTGTTACGTAATTAAAATCTTCTCCTCTTGCTAAAATAGATTTTTCTCTAGTCTTAAAATAAAGAGCAAAACTTTTATTGTGTGCATTCATTTGCCCAATATGAAAAAGATTATCAATTATAGATTCTGTATTTTCTGCAGAAATAGAATTAATAGGTATAATTAAAAAAAATAAAACTATAATAAATTTATTCATAACTATTATATAAAATTAAATTTTGTAGTTTATTTGTTTAGATTGTGGCTTAATTTAAATTTTTTTTTTAGCAATATAAACTCCACTAAAGACCAAAAAGGTTCCTATATAATGGTAGTATTCTAATTTCTCATTAAATAACAGTACCCCATAAATTGCTCCATAAACTGTAAAAATATATAGGGTAAAACCTGTAATTGAAGCGCCAAGTTTTTTTTGAGCCATAGTGTATAAAGTAAAGGCTATAATTCCTGGTGAAATAGACGAAAACAATATTCACATAAAAAAAATAAATTGAAGACTGTTTCTTTTAAAGAAATTATCTCTTCTATTAAATAAAAAGGAAGCAGACTAAAGGCACCAAAAAAAGCCATTAAAGTAAATCTTTCAAAAATTTCTAAATTTGTTTTCCAATAGAATAAGTAGATATAATATAGGGCCCAACCAACTGAAGATGCCAACATCCACAAATCACCAATCGTGAACTTGAAATTGATTAATAAGTTGATATCTCCCTTAATAATAATTGTAAATACCCCCAATAAACAAGCTGTAAGACCAACAATTCTTAGAAAATTTATTTTTTCTTTGAAAAAAATACATGAAATTAAAATTATAAAAATTGGAGATGATTAATAAATAATTCCCATATTTGTAATTGTGGTTGTTTGTCCTGCTAAAAATGGAAATGCTCCACAAACTCCACACCCCATTGACCCTATAAAAAAAAATTTGTATTCTTGTTTAACAAACTTAAAATTTTTTTTTAATAACTTAAATGTAAAAGGTAAAAGAATAAAGAAAACTGCTAACCATCTACAAAAAGCTAGTGAAATAGGAGGAACAAACTCAACTCCTCCTCTCGCAACTATTAAATTACTAGCCATAAAAATTGGTTGAATAAAGAGAAGTAAGAAAGGTAAGTAGCTATCTCTTGACTCTCTCATTTTGTGATAAAATTTATTTTTTATCGAAAAAGGCTTCGTAGAGCATCATAAAAATTGCTACAGCCATTAAAATAAATACTGGTAAAACGTCAATTAAATTTATCATTGATGATCTTGTCAATGTTGACGCAAGACCTACAAGAAAAGATATTGCAAGCAGGCATCCTAATGCTGTTGTTATTTTATTTAGCATATTTTTTACAATTTTTTTCTAGCCAATTAGCTACACCTAAAAATCTTAAATCATCAAGTTTGTCCCCAGCTAATTGAATTCCTAATGGTAAATTATTTGCACCAGTAAGTAAAGGTAATGAAATTGAAGGGACACCCATATAAGTCCAAACAGTACAGAACTCTGGACTCCCAGTGCTTTTCAAACCTTTATCCGCAACACCAGTAGTTGCTGGACTTAAAACACCGTGATAGTCCTCAAATACTTCTTGATAGGATTCATAGCTACGTTTCATAAAATCAATTGCTTCTACATATTCTTTTGCAGAATATTTTAACCCTCTTTCAATTGCACTTATCATTTCTTTTGAAAGTTTTTTCTTATATTTTTTATAATAAGCTTCAAAATTATTAGCCATATCTGTTTCATGAATTATTTTGTGATATTTTGGAATATTATCAAAATATGACGGCGTATCAAATACTTCAATATTTTTTTTAAATGTTTTTATCAAAAATTCAAAGGATTTTTGAGATTCTTTATCAAGATTTTTCCAGTTTTTAGTTTTGTAAAAAATAAATTTTGGTTCAAATAATGGTCCTTTTTTACAAATTTTTAACATTTCGTCTGCTGAATAATGAATGGTCGCACTGTCATATAAATCTTTTTTAATTAAAGATTTTGCTAACAATGCTACGTCTTCAACTGTTTTTCCAAATACTCCTATGTGATCAAGTTTATCAGATTGTTTTAAAACTCCACTTCGTGAGATTAATCCATAAGATGGTTTATAACCCACAACACCACAATAAGATGCTGGTCGAATAACTGAACCATTAGTTTGTGAGCCTATTGATAGTGGTGCCATGTGTGCCGCTACCACAGCCGCAGATCCACTAGAAGATCCTCCTGGCGTTCTAGAATAATCATGAGGGTTTGTAGTTTTTCCAGGATGAAAATAAGCAAGCTCTGTAGTTTCTGTTTTTCCCATAACTATAGCTCCAGCTATCTTTAATAAGTTCACTACTTCAGCATCCTGTGAGCCTGTCATTTTTTTTCTAATAACAGTTCCACACTCGGTTGGCATATCTAAGGTTCCAATTATATCTTTAACAGCAACTGGTAGACCATGAAGCGGTCCTAGTGGCTTGCCAGATTTTCTATAAACATCTGCTTCTTCTGCTTTTTCTAGAAGTTCTTTCTTATTAAAATGTGCCCAAGCTTTTATATCTTTTTCAAACTTTTTAATTCTATCAATATATTGCGTACAAACTTCAACTGATGAAATTTGACCTTCTCTTAGCTGTTCAACTAAGTTGTTAGTAGTAAGTAAAAATATATCTGTCATTTTTTTAATTAATTTGCAAATAATGTCTCTGGTAGCCACAAAGCAATACCTGGAAACATATACATAAGGAACATCGCAAATATTACTATGCCTAAGAATGGCATGATTCCTGCAAATATTTCCATCAGTTCAACATTATTTTTTTGAACACCTTTTAAATAGTAGGCGGACATGGCCATGGGTGGTGTTAAAAAGGATGTTTGTAAATTCAAAGCAATTAACATTGCAAAGAAATATGGATTAACATCAAACACCTCAAGTAATGGTAAAAATATTGGAACAAATATAATTAAAATTTCAGTCCATTCTAATGGCCAACCTAAAAGAAAAATTATAATTTGTGTAATTATTAAAAATTGCCAAGTTGTTATTTCAATTGATTTAAAAAAATGTTCAAAAATTTCGTGGCCACCTAAATAAGAGAATACTGAAGAAAAAGTCCAAGAACCAATAAATAACCACATAATCATTGCTGTAGTTTTAGCTGTTAAAAAAACTGATTCTTTAAAACCTTTCCATGTAAGAGTTTTATAAAACCAAGATAAAAGTATTGCCCCAAAGGCTCCTGCAGCAGCAGCTTCTGCAGGCGTTGCCATGCCTGCTAAAATTGTTCCAAGTACCAGCATTATTAAACCAAAAAGTGGCACAAATGAAACTAACACTTCTTTTAAAATTTCTCCTCTTGGTGGAATATCTTCTGCTTTTGGTTTAGGTGCAATTGATGGATCCATCCAAGCTCTAATTACTGCGTAAGATATATACAACCCCGAAAGCAATAGTCCTGGAAAGATTGCTGCAGCAAACAATCTTAATGGTGATAATTGTGCAATCACTGAATAAACAATTAACATAATACTTGGTGGTATTAAAATTCCTAAACATCCCCCTGCACAAATTACACCTGATGCAAATTTTTTATCATATCCTGCTTTAATCATTGCAGGCCAAGCAAGTAGACCCATTAAAGTTACAACAGCGCCTATAATTCCAGTTGCTGTAGAAAATAAAGTGCATGTTATTAATGCCGCTACTGCCATTGAGCCAGGAAGCTTGTGTGCTGCCAATCTAATTGCAAAAAATAATTTTGATACAATTCCAGCTCTTTCAACCAAGTATCCCATAAATAAAAAAAGTGGGACAGCGGTGAGAACATTGTTGTCCATAACACTATAAGTGTTTTGAACAAATAATTGGAATATTCTATTATCGAATACATGCTCCATTAATACCGGATCATAAAAAGCATAATAACCAAAGCCTATTCCCATTGCCATCAGCGTAAATGCAATTGGAAAACCTAATAGCACTGCAAATAAAAATATTCCCATCATTAGAAGAGCTACTTCTGGGTTTGTTAAACTAAATAACATCTTTTTGCTCCTCGTCTTGTGATGTTCTCATTAAAATTTTCTCTGTCTCTTCCGCAACAACCATTCTTGCAGGCCAATGTCCAGTTTTAATACAAATGATTGATCTAAAAACTTCAGCTACTCCTTGTATGGTTAATAAAATACCAGCTACAGGTATCAATGATTTTAACATATAAATTTGAATTTGTGCTGGGCTGCTCCAGCCTGATTCTTTTACTTTCCAAGAAAATAAAGCATACTCATACCCATAAAATGCCAGCGCTATAACACCTGGGAAAAAGAAAATAAAATAAAGTATGAAATCTATCCAACCTTGTGTTCTTGGTTTAAATAATCTGTAAAGGACGTCTCCTCTAACGTGAGATTCTGTTGCTAAACAATAAGCTCCAGACATCATAATGATTGCTCCATACATCTGTAAGCTATAATCAAAATTCCAAAGTGTTGGGGCATTAAATACATACGCCATGACTACCTCATAAACAGTTCCACCCATTAACATCACAATACACCAAGAAAAAGCTTTACCCACTGAAGTGCTTAAAGAGTCAGCGAATTTAATGAAATTCCTCATCATACTATTGTCAAAATATCTTAATTTTTATAAAAATTTTAATAAAAAAAAAGGAGGTGTAATAACCCCCTTTTTTTCAAATAATTTAAAAGTTAATTAAATTTTAACTTTTGCAATTGGACCAAACTCATTTTCATAAGCTAGTTTGTAATTAGGCTGATTCATCAGCAAGTACTTCATTACTTTCTTAGCGTATGCTTTTTGAGAGTCGACAACTTTTTTAAAGAATGCGCTTTCTTTAGAAAATTGACCAACAACTTTATCCCAGCCTTTTAATTGTGCAGCTAAGATCTCATCAGATGTTTGGTAAACATTAACCTTATGCTCATTCATCAATTTAGCTAAGTCATCAGAATATCTAACTAATGCTTTAAAGTAGTTATCTGAGTTTGCAGCATATGCAGCATTCCTCAAGATAGCTTGATGAGCAGGCGAAAGGCTATTGTATCTTTTTTTATTCATAGGAATTTCAAACATCTCTTGAGATTGGTGAAAACTTCCTAAGTGATAATGTTTAGATACATCTTGCATTCCAAATTGTGAGTCTGATGTTGGGTTATTAAATTCAGCAGCATCAATTAAACCAGTTTTCATTGCTGGTTGAATTTCACTACCTGGTAAGTTTCTTACTACCATTCCCATTTCATTTAAAACATTAGTCGCTAGACCAACAGTTCTATATTTCATCCCTTTAACATCAGATACTTTAGTTACGTTCTTTTTGAACCAACCAAAAGGTTGAGCAGGCATAGGCATATGGAAGAATCCAACATAGTCAAATCCAACTTGTGCTAATGCATCGTTATATAATGCTCTTCCTCCACCATACTCAATCCATCCCATAACTTCTTGAGATGACATTCCGTATGAGGGACCTGTACCAAAAAGTGAAGCTGCAGTATTTTTACCGTACCAATATGCTGTCACCCAGTGACCCATATCTAATACACCTGAACTTACTGCTTGTCCAATTTCTCCTGTTTTTACAACGGCGCCAACCGGCTGTAGATCAATCTTAAGTGATCCACCAGACATGTCGCTAACCATTTTACAATAGTCTCCTGCCATTTCAAAAAAGATATTAGCGCCTGAAGGCCAAGCTGCTTGCATCTTTAATGTTATGGGAGCTGCATTAGCAATACTAGGCATAGCTACGGCTGCTGCTGCTGCTGCACCTGTTACTGCTGCTGCCTTAAAAAACTTACGTCTTGAAGGTGTTTTTGTTGCCTTCAATGATTTTTTGTTTTTAATCATTAATTCTCCTCTGTTAGTTAATTAACTAAACACATTTAATTATATAAGCAAACTAGAGTCTACAAAGAAAGTGTCACTTTTAATTTAAATTACAATCATAGGTGGTACTCAATTACAATTCTATAGTTTTACTTATTTTTTATTTACTAACATTTTTTCCGCCACTTATTTCTGTTTATTTTGATCACTAAATCTATAAAAAAATTCATTAATATTAATAATCTTATTAAATAATCCTAACATTATTAGGTTGATTAAATAGCTGACCTAATAATAGTATAGATAATTAGTTAATTTACCTTATTTCTACAATTTCCAGTTTTAAAAAACTCATCAATATTATCAATTGCTAGGTTGGCCATTGCTGTTCTAGTATATTTTGTAGCACTTCCTAGGTGGGGTAAGACAAAAACACTTTTTATCTTTAAATACCCAATATTTAAATTGGGTTCACCTTTGTAAACATCTAGTCCTGCTGCATAAATTTTTCTTCTATTTAATGCATCAATTAAAGCCTCATCGTCAACAATATCTCCCCTCGCTACATTTGTAATAACAGCTCCAGTTGGAAAATATTCTAATGTTTCTTTATTAATTAAATTTTCTGTTTCTTTTGTTGCCGGGCAACAAATAGACAATACATCAGAAACTGAAAAAAGACTTTTCAAATTATCGTGATAGATAGCACCTTGTTCTTTTTCTTCACCTAGTTTTGATCGGTTATGATAATGAATAACCATTCCTAATGCTTTTGCAATTTTAGCAATTTTTTGTCCTATTCTACCCATTCCTAAAATTCCAAGTCTTGCCCCTGTTAACTGTTTCCCAATTAAATAGTCAGCTGACCATTTCCAGTTGCTTTCTTTTGCACTTTGAATCCCCTCTGGAACCCTTCTACATGCACCTAATATTAATAAAATTCCTATTTCTGCTGTGGCGTCAGATAGAACTTCGGGTGTATTAGTTACAGCAATTCTTCTTTTCTTTGCTGATTCTAAATCTATATTTCCAAAACCAACTGCAAAATTTGAAATAACTTTTATACTATCCGGTAATTTATTAATTGTTTCCTTGTCCATCTTGTCTGTTAAAGATGTTAAAATTGCATCATAACCTTCACTAGACTCAATAAGTTTTGATTGAGAATATAATTCATCATTGCTGTTAAATTTTACATCAAAAATTTTTGAAGCTTTTTCTTCAGATTCTTTTAAAAGTTTTCTTGTAATTAAAATTTTTTTCATACTTGGCTCTTTTGTAATATTTTTGGTTTTGAACCACCAGTATACCAGTCTAAAATTTCAATAGTATGTAAAATTGGTGTTTTTGTGCCATTAGATATCTGTGTAATACACCCTATATTTCCTGTTGAAATAAAGTCAGGCTTCAAACTCGCAATATTATTTACTTTATTCTTTAATAATTCTTTTGCAATTTCTGTTTGTAAAATATTGTAGGTACCTGCTGATCCACAACAAATGTGTCCTTCTGGGATTTCCATGATTTCATTATCTGTTTTGCTTAATAATGATATGGGTTGATCATGTACTTTTTGTCCATGCTGCATTGAACAAGCTGAATGATAAGCGATTTTATATTTCTTATCTTTAGTTTTAAAATTTAACTTCAAACTTTCACTTAAATATTCTGAAACATCTTTTGTTAAACCAGATATAACTTTGGCTTTCTTTTTCATTTCTTGATCATTTTTAAAAATAAATCCATAATCTTTCATTGTAGTACCACAGCCTGATGTATTAGATAAAATTGCATCTAAATTACCTTTTTTATGTTCTTCATACCAAGTATTAATATTATTTCTAAAGTCTTGATGGGCATCATCCTCTTTACCTAAATGATGATTTAAAGATCCACAACATTTTATCTTTTTAGGCACAATTACTTCAACCCCGTGTCTATTTAAAATTCTAATAGTTGACTCATTTATTTGTGGTGAAATTTCTTTTTGGACACATCCTGTTAAAAGTGCAACTCTAGCAATCTTTTTTTGACCTATAACAGAATAAACTTCTTTTTCCTTTAAAGTTTTTTTTGGAAAGTTTGTTGGCATTAAATTCATCATATCTTTTATTTTTAATGGCATTAAAAATTGAAAGGGTTTACCTAATTTAACTAATAAACTTGCGATTCTAAAGTATCTCACGTTTGGAAGAACAGCTGATAAAAAACTTCTAATTACTCTATCAAAAAATGGTCTCTCAAAATTTTTTTCAATATATTTTTTACCATGATCAATTACGTGCATATAATTAACACCAGCTGGGCATGTGGTCATACAGCTGTAACAAGACAAACATCTGTCGATATGTTTTACTACTTTTGTGGTTGGCTTTTTTTCATTTTCCAGCATGTCTTGTATTAAATAAATTCTACCTCTCGGTCCGTCTAATTCATCTCCTAATAACTGATAAGTTGGGCATGTTGCATTGCACATCCCACAATGAACACATTTTTTAAATATTTTTTCGGTTGAACGATTGTCTTTATTTTCTAGTTGTTTTTCTGTAAAATTTGTCTGCATTAAATTCCTCTGTACATCTTACCTGGATTAAAAATTCTTTTGGGATCAAAACTTTTTTTAATTTTTTCTGATATTAATAACCTTGTATCATCCACTGTAAATATAGTTTCTTCATAATCATACTCGGGCGATGTTTTGATAATTGTTAAATATCCCCCAAGTTCTTTAATTAATTTTTTAATTTCTACAATTTTCATATTTTTTTTTGACTGAACTTCAATCCAATATAGGGATCCACACCAATCAATATAATATTTATATTTATTTCCTAATTTTTGCATTAATTCATTTCCTTTAGAGGGTGGTATAACGGCTCTTAGTAAGTTATTTTTTGTCTCTGTAAAAAGCTCAAGGTTATTTATTTTTTTCCAGAATGGTACTGATTGATGTACATCTAATGTAGATGTATCTAGCTTATTGAACTCTAATTCTTTTTTTAAAACTTTAATTCTTTCATCAATTGATACTTTATCACCTTCTATTCTTAAGGCTAAAAATGAACCTTTGGATTCAAGGTCATTAAATTTGAATACCCTCTCTTTATTGTGTTTATACCTTTTGCCCTCTGGTTCTTCTGGAACAAAAACAGCCCCTGAAATTTCACTTCTAGAACTTGAAATTTTTTCAAATAATTCATTAATTAACTTTTTATCTTCTGTATAAATTATTATTGTGTTAGATAATTTTTTTTTTGGCAAAACTTTTAAAACAATTTCAGTTAACGCAACTAAAGTTCCAAAAGAACCTGTAACAAGTTTTGATAGATCGTAACCAGTAACATTTTTGACAACTGTGCCCCCAGATTTGATTATTTTTCCTTTACCATTAACCCCTCTAAAACCCAAGATGTGATCTCTTGCACTTCCAACCTTAAACCTTCTTGATCCCGCAAAATTACATGACAAATAACCTGCTGCCGTTCCTTTGTTTGATTTACCATTATTAATAAATCCAAAATCAATAGGTTCAAACGCTAGTTCTTGATTATTTTTTTCTAATATTTTTTCAATAATCTCTAAAGGTGTATTGGCTTTGACCTTAATATAAAGTTCTTCTGGCAAATATTCTACTATTCCCGATAATTTAGAAAGTGATAGTTTGCTTGCTGACTGAATCTTGTTACCTATAAAGCTTTTGGAGCCTGTTCCAATTAACTCCGTTGGTAAATTTTTTTTATATAATTCCTTAACTACGCTTGAAACTTGCTTTTCATTTTCAGGATAATAGGTTTTATTAGAATCTTGGAAGATCGGGGAATTTTTCTTCTCCTCTGTGGACATGAACCCTTCCTTCCTCTGCACATTTTCTTAGTATTGGATAAACTTTTCCAGGATTTAATAAATTTTTTTCATCTAACGATAATTTAATATCCAGTTGTTGTTGAATATCATTGTCATTAAACATTTCACACATTAACTCTCGCTTTTCAATTCCTACACCATGTTCTCCTGTTATGACGCCCCCTAACCTTACACAAGCTTTTAAAATTTCAGCACCAAATTCTTCAGTTTTTCTTAATTGCTCTTTATCACCCCCATCATACATAATTAAAGGATGTAAATTACCATCACCAGCATGAAAACAATTGGCAACTGGTAAATTGTATTTTTTAGATAAATTTTTTATTTCTAATAAAGCTTCGGCTAACTTTCCTCTTGGTATAGAGCCATCCATACAATAATAATCGGGGGCCATAGCACCACATGCTGGAAAAGCCGCTTTTCTTCCTGCCCAAAATGATAATCTTTCTTTTTCATTCTTGCTTAGTTTTAAGCTTGAACAATTGTTCTTTTTACAAATAGCACTAACTTCTTTTAATAACCCGTCCACTTCTGATTCTGTTCCATCAAGTTCAACAATCAGTAAAAGCTCTGCATCTCTTGGATAACCTGCTTTACTAAAATTATCTGTTGCTTCAATTAAAGCTTTATCCATTATTTCCATACCAGCTGGTACAATTCCATTTGAAATAATTTGTGTGGCTGCATTTCCACCCTCTTCAATGGTTGGAAACCCTATTAATGCTGCTTTAACAGCTTGCGGTTTTTTTAAAATTTTTGCAGTAACTTCTGTAATTACACCTAGTAATCCTTCAGAACCACAAATCAATCCCATCAAATCATATCCTTCTTGATCAAGAGTTTTTCCACCAACCCTACAAACCGTTCCGTCCATCATAACCATTTCGACACCTAAAATATTATTAGTAGTTGTTCCATATTTTAAAGAGTGAACACCACCTGAGTTTTCAGCAACATTACCGCCTATTGAACAAGCAAGTTGGCTTGATGGATCTGGAGCATAATAAAAACCTTTATGTTGAACCGCATGTGTAAGTCCTAAGTTAGTAACACCTGGTTGTGTAACTACACATTTGTTTTCAAAATCAATTTCTAAAATTTTATTAAATTTCCCAAGGCTTAACAAAACTGCATCTTGTAAAGGTAACGCTCCTCCTGAAAGGCCAGTGCCTGCTCCTCTTGGAACAACTTTTATATTTTCTTTGTGACAAAATTTTAAAATATTACTCACTTCTTGGGTATTTTCCGGCATCACTACTGCTAATGGAGTTTGTTTGTAAGCTGCTAATGCATCAGTTTCGTAAGGTTTAATTTCGTCTGCATGACTTAGAACGTTTTCTGGATTTATAATTTTTGCAAGACTTTTAAAAATATATTCTTTTTTATCAATCGTTGTTTTATCTATTTTAGGCAAAACTAATTCATTCATTAATCTTAACTTAGCATTTTTTTAATATTTTCCAATGCGTTAGATATGTTCTCTTGTGATGCTGCGAAGCTAAACCTCACATAATTTTGACAAATTTTACCAAAAGCTGACCCTGGTACTATTGCAACCCCTGCTTCGTACATACATTTTTTTGCAAATTCTGATCCATTCATTCCAGTCCCAATTACCTTTGGAAAAGCATAAAAAGCACCCCCTGGTAAACTACATTCCACACCTGGTAAATTGTTTAAACCTTCATGAATTAATTTTCTTCTTTGATCAAACTTCACCATCATTTCATGTATTACATCATCTGGTCCATCTAAAGCTGCAATTCCTGCAAACTGTGATGGTACATTAACGCATGAAACACTATTAATAATTAGTTTATTTACATGTGGTATTAATTCTTCTGGCCAAACACTCCATCCCATTCTCCATCCAGTCATTGCATACGCTTTGCTCCAGCCGTCTAGGACTATCAATCTATCTTGAAGATCAGGGTAGTTGAAAAATGTTGGCATTTCTTTTCCATCATAAATTTGTCTACTATAAATTTCATCACTAAGTATTGCTACGTGTGGATGTTTTTTTAATCCTTCTGCTAATACATCTATTGCTGATTTTTCAACAAAACTTCCTGTTGGATTGTTTGGATTGATAAGTATTAGCAATCTAGTTTTATCTGTAATTAAAGATAAAATTTTTTCTGGATCAAATTTTAAATCTTTGTCTTCTGTTAAATCATAAGGAACCGGCGTTGATCCTGTGTAATTAATCATCGACTCATAAATTGGAAATGCTGGAATTGGATGTATAATTTCTGCACCCGGTTCACCAAAACATTGTATGGCGTAATACATTGTTGGTTTTCCACCGGGCATTATTAATACTCTTTCTGGATCAATATTCTTATTATAAAGTTTTTTAATTTTTCTAGAAACTGCTTGTCTGCATTCTAAAATTCCATTCGACATAACGTATCCATGATGACCATCATCTAATGCTTTCTTTGCCGCATCCACCACATGCTTAGGTGTTTTAAAATCAGGCTGTCCTAAACCCAGGTGAATGATTGTTTTTCCTTGAGCTTCCAATTTTTTTGCTTCAGCTAATACTGCAAATGCAGATTCTGTTCCTAATCTTTCTAAATTTTTGGCTAATTTCATTTAAATTTATTATCTCTTATTTTCTATAAATTAATTTTGAGTTATTTAATTCCTTTAAGTTTTTACAACCCATAAGAACCATATTTCTATTAATCTCATCATGCATATTTTTTAAAAGATGTTCAACACCTTGCTGGCCACCTGCGGCCAAAGAGAATAAAAACATTTTACCAAAACTACACGCTTTTGCTCCTGCGGCTAAGGCTTTCAAAACATGTGTTCCTCTTCTAACTCCTCCGTCTAAAATAATTTCTAATTTGTCTCCAACAGCATCCGAAATCGCCTTTACTTGGTCAAACGGAGATCTCGATCCATCTAACTGTCTACCTCCATGATTTGAAATCATTATTGCAGTACAACCAATATCAATAGCTTTTTTTGCATCCTCAACTGACATCACTCCTTTTAATGCAAAAGGGCCGTTCCATTTTTTTACACAATATTCTGCATCTTTCCAATTCATAGCGGGATCATATTGCTCATTAATATATTCAATAACGGATTTTGAAATATTGGTTCCTTTATCTGTTTTTTGTACAACATTAGATAGTTCAAACTTTGCATGTGTCAAATAGTTGAACACCCAAAACGGATGCATCGCAAAACTCATTAAACTTTGAAGTGTAAGTTTTGGAGGAGTAGTAAAGCCAGTTCTATGATCTTTTTCTCTATTTCCGGCTACTAGTGTATCTACCGTTAGACACATTCCATCAAACTCAGAAACTCTGCATCTGTTAATTAGATCATCTGTAATTGATTGATCTTTATGAACATAAAGTTGAAATAATTTTGGACCATTTGAAATAGCCGAAATTTCCTCAATCGTATTATTGGCCATTGTTGACATACTGTAAAAAGTTCCAAATTTCTCAGCTGCTCTCGCTGATGCTTTGTCTCCATTATGATGATAAAGTCTTTGCATTGCTGTTGGTGAAAGAAAAATTGGCATATCAATTTTTTTTCCAAAAATAGTAGTGGATAAATCAGGCTTTCCAACACTTGCAAGTATATTTGGGATTAAGTCACAATCGTTAAAAGATTCTGTATTTCTACGTAATGTTACTTCATCATCCGCACCTCCATCAATATAATGAAAAATTGGAGAGGGTAATTTTTTTTTTGCTAAATTTCTAAAATCATTAAAATTATGACAGTCTTTTAGGTTCATGAATTTAAATTAAAATTTTTTAATTAAATTAAACTCATAACTATTTGCACCAGGGTTTTTATCTCCTAAACTTGCATTAGATATATGATTATATGATACACCAAAACTAGCATTTTCTGAAACAAAATACGTAGCTTGAATTTCAGATTTAAATTCTAAAATATGGCCTAAGTCTTTTCCGTCTCCTTGGCTATAAAGTCCAGGAGCAAAACTTGGTATAAAATTAAAACCACCTCCCATATCAAAATTCCACTCAACTCCCGTATAAAAGTATGCAGCTGAATTTTCGGTCACAAAGCCACCAGTTATTGGAGATAAATTTCCAAAAAAAGTATCTCTTTCTAGCGTTGTGTTTTGATGTTGGAATCCTAGCAGTATTGCCTTTTCTTTATCGTCACTAAAGTCAAAATTTCCAATGTAAAAATTATATTCATGTTTGTTAGTATTTTTATTTTCCTCTGCTTTTGCAGTAAAAGAAGATAATATCAAAATTAGTATTAAGAAAATTTTATTATAAAAATTATTATTCATTATTTTTTTATTGATATTTTTTTATACATTATTGCACCACCTAATAGAAATAACAATAACGGTAATAACCATAAAATATAGGTATTTTTGTTTAATTTTGGATCATAAATTATCCAATCACCATACTTTTCTCTCAAAAACTCATAAATTTTCTCTTCTGATAACTCGTCATTAATTTTTTTTTCTACAATCAACTTTATGCTAGATGCAAAATCTGATTCTGAATCATAAATAGATTGTCCTTGACAAATTAAACAACGAATATTTTTTAAAATTTTGTTTTTTAAATCATCATTTTTTTCATCAGATTTTAATTGAGAGAAACCTAAAAATAGAAAGATAATTAAAAATATTTTAAAAATTTTCATTTTATAAGTAATTTAATTTCTTTTAATATTTCTTGATTAATCGGTCCTATAATTTTTTTAATAATTTTTTTATCTTTATCAATAATGAAAGTTTCTGGTACTCCATAGGCTCCAAATTCAATCCCCAAAGTACCATCGTTATCAATTAAAATTTGTGAGTAAGGGTTTCCAAGTTCATTAATAAATTTTTTTGCATTCTCTAAATTATCTCTATAATTCAATCCAATTAATTTAATTGATTGGTTTTTGCTTAACTCCATTAATAAAGAGTGTTCTTTTCTGCAGGGTACACACCAAGACGCCCAAATGTTCAAAATATAAAAACTATTTTTTTCAAAAATTTTATCTGAATCAATATAAATATTTGAATTAAAATCTTTAGCTTTAAAAATAGGTATATTTTTTTTGTCCTCAGTTTGAGGACTGTAGGTATTTGAATTATTCAACCCTTTATAAAAAATAATAAAACAAAAACTTAAAAATATAAGTAGAATAAATGGAGTAATTTTATTTTTCATTTTTTTTTTTGAATAAACTCATTAATCCACCAAAACTTAATATTAAAACAGAAGTCCATATCCACAACATAAATGGTTTTATTTGATACCTAATATTGAAATATTTATTACCCTTAACAAGATTCATTACTAAAAATCTATCCTTTAGTAATGTTGTTTTTATGTCTGCTTCACTGGTAATAATTATAGGTTGATTATAAACTCTAAGCTCCGGTTTCAACTCGATAATTTTACCTTTTTTATCTGTTATTTTAAAATAACCAATAATAGAATTAAAATTACTTTCCTTTTTTTCTTCTATTTTTTCAAAGAAAATTTCACTTTTATTGTAATTATATTTTTCTCCAACCTTTATATTGGTTATAATTTCTGTCGATAAAATATTGTTAAACAAAATACTTAAAATCAATAAACTAAAACCGAGATGTGCAATTGTTTGAGAAATATTTTTTAACTTTTGAACAAATAATTCTTTTAAAGTTGTAAAAAATAAAAATAAAGCAGCTGAAATTAAAAGAGTATAGAAGAGTAAATCAGTAGTTAAATTTTTTAATATAATAAATGCTAAAGCGATCGAAATTATAAAAAGTATAATTAGTGAATTTTTGTTCTCAATTTCTGATTTAATCCATTTAAGTTTTGGTCCCAAAGCCATAAATAATAAAAATGGTCCTAAAAAAGGAGCAATTAATTTATGATAAAAAGGAGGTCCTACAGAAATTTTTTCTGTAGATATTACGTCTAGAAATATTGGATAAACTGTACCAATTAATACAACAGATAAAAAATACATCATAAACCAATTATTTATTAAAATTGAAGTTTCCTTGCTTAACCAAAAAAAACTATTTGAATCTTTGTTGTTTTCTTTATCAAATAAAAAAAATACTCCCAATGATAAAAAAATTAAAACAAATAATAAGGTTAATATAAAAATTCCCCTTGTTGAATTATTTGCAAAAGTATGTACTGAGTTTAATAATCCAGATCTCACCAAAAAAGTTCCACACATACTTAGCGTAAA
Organism: uncultured Candidatus Pelagibacter sp.; assembly: GCA_905612505.1. Classification (GTDB taxonomy): domain Bacteria; phylum Pseudomonadota; class Alphaproteobacteria; order Pelagibacterales; family Pelagibacteraceae; genus Pelagibacter. The sequence goes on from CAJQSH010000002.1 coordinate 46,178, forward strand.
TGTTGTTATCGATAATATGACCACCCAAGATTTTAGAGTTGCTCTTCTCTCTAATACTAAAACACAATGAAATAAAGCTGTTAATGTTAACCATGGCATTAAGGAAACATTTTCAACAGGGTCCCAAAACCAGAATCCACCCCATCCCAATTCATAATATGCCCAAATTGATCCAAGCATTATTCCAATACTTAAGAAAATCCAAGAAACCAAAACCCATTTTTTTATATGCTGGGCCCATTCTTTAGAAATATAATTTTGAGTAACAGCTGCCAACGATGCCGAAAATATTATCGATGAACCAACATAACCTAAGTATAAAATTGGAGGATGAACTGCTAATGCAGGATCTTGCAAAATTGGATTAAGACCAAGGCCTTCATTAGGAATTGGATACAAATAGTTAAATGGATTTGAAGTCATCAGAACAAATAAAAAAAATCCAATTATTATTATTTGCTGAAATAATAAAGTTAAAATTCTATATTTTTTGGGTTGTTGTTTAGATTTAATTAAAAATAAATAAATAAATAAAGTTAACACTAATAGCCATAACAACAAACTTCCCTCATGGTTTCCCCACGTTCCAGAAATTTTATAAAATAAGGGTTTGGTTGTATGGGAATTGTTAAAAACAGTCTCATTACTAAAGTCTGAATTTACAAAAGATAAAATTAAACTTAAAAAGCTTACAACCACAAAAATCAATTGCAAAAAAGACAGTGTGAATACGTTCTGGTTAATTCCTTTATAGTTATTATTAAAATCTTTAATTGCAACAGAACAAAGTAAAAATGAAAATAGTAACCCTAGAATTAATGAATAATAACCTATTTGATTAGCTAACAATTTATTTATCTCCTACGGCT
>CAJQSH010000003.1 GCA_905612505.1 uncultured Candidatus Pelagibacter sp.
TCTTTAATATTGATGTATAATTCTTTAGACAAGTTTTTTTTGATAAAAGCACCAGTGAATTTAACTTCATTCTTAATTTGACTTGTAAGTTTTGAACTATAGTCATTTTTTTTTATTGAGGCGGATGTATCAACATGATCATTAATTATTTTGATGATCTTCTTTGATAATCTGCTTTTCCCCATTGTTGGACCAAATGCTCTAAAAACTTTCATATTCTTTTTATATTGACTTTATAACCGTATTACACAAACAATTTAAACCCCATTCTTATAGCAACAAATATCACAAGCCCAGCAGTTACAAGTGCCAATACATGAGCTGGAAAAACCTTTATATTTAGAAAATTTCCTAATTGACCACCCATTAAAACTAATAAAAAAAGAGGCCAATAATTATGTATTTCATTAAAAACAAAATCCTTTGTAAGTTGACCGACCAATCCAGCGGTAGAATTAATGAGAATAAAAATTGATGCGGCAGTTGTTATATGTTTGGTTTTACCTGCGTTTATCAAAAAAAGTATTGGACTTAAAAAAATACCACCACCAATTCCAACTACTCCAGATACAAATCCAACAGAACCACCAATTAAAACTGAAATTATTTTGGGAATATTTTTATAAACTTTTTTTGAGTCATCAAAAGTTTTAAATTTGGAAAGTAATAAAAATCCAGCAGAAGCCAAAACTATAAAAAGTAATATTTCAAAAAAATTTTTATCTATTATTAGAGATCCACCAATAAAAGACAACGGTATAGAGGAAACTAAATAAGGTGTTATTAATTTAATATTAATATTGCCGGCCCTAATGTAATTAAAACAATTTCCAGAAACTACAATTATGTTACAACAAAGAGCAATAACAGGAAAGATGTAATATGGAATTTCCCAAATTAGTAAAAGAGCTAAATATGTTGATCCACCGCCAAATCCTACGCTTGAATATAATATTGCTGTTATAAAAAATAAAATTGATAATATAATCATTATAAATAATTTAAATTTATGATTGTAAATATAGCACTTTTAACCGTTACAGACACTAGAACTTTAGAGAATGATAATTCAGGATCTATTTTAGTAAATAAAATTGAAGAAGCCAAACATCAACTAGTAGATAGAAAAATTTGTAAAGACAATAAAGAAGATATTATTATAATTTTAAAAGACTGGTTAAATCAAAAAAATATAGATGTTATTATTACAACTGGTGGTACTGGATTAACTGGAAGAGATATAACTCCTGAAGCAATAAATGAAATTGCTGATAAACACATTCCAGGTTTTGGTGAAATCTTTAGAACAATTAGTCTTAAAACAGTTGGTACATCTGCAATTCAGTCTAGGACATGCGCAGTACTAGCTAAAGGCAAATATGTCTTTGCCTTACCAGGATCCTCTGGTGGTGTGACTGATGCATGGGATGGAATTTTAAAGTATCAGCTTGATATAAATCACAAACCTTGCAATTTTGTTGAGCTATTTCCTAGATTAAAAGAAAAATAATTATTTTTGATATTTTTCTTTCCATTCAGAATAAGGCATCCCATAAATAACTTCTCTAGCCTCATGATCAGTAATAGTAATACCTTTTTTTTCTGCTTCTTCCCTGTACCATCTAGATAAGCAATTTCTACAAAAACCTGCAAGATTCATTATGTTGATATTTTGAACATCTTTTCTTTCATCCAAATGACTTAGCAACCTTTCAAAAGTTGCAGATTGTAATTCTTTTTTTGTATTATCATCCATATTTAATTAGTATATAAATTATTAATGAAACTTACTGGATCATATCAAATTAATTTAGAAAAACAAAAAGTTTGGAATGCTTTAAATGATTCAGAAGTATTGAAACAAGTTATACCCGGATGTAAAGAATTTAAAAAAAATTCTGATACAGAGTTTACAGCAACTGCAACCAATAAGATCGGTCCATTTAATGCAACCTTTACAGGAGATATAGAGTTAAAAGATCTTAATCCACCAAATAGTTATAAGATAACTGGATCAGGGAATTCACCGGTTGGATTTGCATCAGGAGAAGCCACTGTAAGACTTGAAGATCATGAAGGTGGAACAAAACTTACTTATAGTGTTGAGGCGAACGTAGGTGGTAAAATTGCACAGGTGGGCTCACGATTAATTGATATGACTGCAAAAAAAATGGCATATGTATTTTTTGGAAAATTTTCAGAATTAATTGCGCCTCAACTACCAACAGCTAAATCACAAGATAAAATTGAAAAATTTATTGCAATAAAAAAAAATATTTTTAAACCTTTAAACAAAACATTAATTTATTCAATAATTGGAAGTTGTTTAGCTATTATTGGATATTATTTTCTAGTATAAGTAGAAAGTTTATTTTTTTCAACTTGAGTAACCCTTATCGTTGTGGTGTAATTTATTATTACTAATTAATCGAGAAGGAAAGAGCTTGATGACAAAAGTAACCATAGAAGTTAACGGTAAAAAAGTCAGTAAAGACGTACCCGATCATACAATCTTATCAGTTTTTTTAAGAGACAGTTTAAATCTAACAGGTACACATGTTGGGTGTGATACTAGCCAATGTGGAGCTTGTGTAGTTCATGTTGATGGTAAATCAATAAAAAGTTGTTCAACCTTAACGGTAGACATTAATGGTTTAAAAGTAACAACGATAGAGGGATTAGTTAAGGATGGAAAAATGCATCCGATGCAAGAAGCATTTAAAAAAATGCATGGACTACAATGTGGTTTTTGCACACCTGGAATGGTTATGAGTGCAATTGACCTGTTACAAAATAAAAAAAATCCAAGTGATACGGAGATTAGAAAGTGGCTAGAGGGAAATATTTGTAGATGTACTGGTTATCAAAATATTGTAGCTGCAGTTAAAGAAGCAGCTTCAAAAATGTAATTAAAGGAGGATTAATATGGCTAGTTTAGTAGGTTCAAGAGTAGAAAGAAAAGAAGACAAAAGACTATTAACAGGTAAAGGAAGATACACTGCCGATATTAATATTGCCAACCAAACCTACGCTGTATTTGTAAGATCTCCTCATGCAAGAGCAAAAATTAAAAAAATAGATATATCTAAAGCACTAAAGGCTTCAGGTGTTGTAGAAATTTTAACAGGAGAAGAAATTGCTGCTGATAAAATTGGTGGTTTAATTGCTGGATGGGCAATTAGAAGTGAAGATGGCTCTGAGATGAAAGTGCCAGCAAATCCCCCTCTAGCTAAAGATAGTGCAAACTTTGTAGGAGAGCCTATAGCTGTTGTTTTTGCAGAGTCTCTTGACGAAGCTAAAGCTGCTGTAGATTTAGTTAAAGTTGATTATAAAGTTTTAAAAGGCGTGATCAATACAGCTGAAGCAATGAAAGGAGAAACTATTCATGATGGAATAGATAAAAATCTTTGTTACGACTGGTTATTAGGTGACAGAAAAGCAGTTGAAGATGCTTTTGCAAAAGCTGATAAAATTATAAAAGTAGATTTAATTAACAACAGGTGTGTACCAAATGCAATGGAGCCAAGAGCCTGTGTTGTGGATTACAATACAGCATCTGAAGAAATAACTTTATATACCACAAGCCAAAATCCGCACCTTTCAAGATTGATAATGTCTGCATTTGGTGGAGTAGCACCTGAAAATAAATTGAGAGTAGTAGCTCCAGATGTTGGAGGTGGTTTTGGTTCAAAAATTAATGTTTATAATGAGGAAATAGTTTGTAGCTGGGCTTCAAAAAAAATTGAAAGACCAATAAAGTGGGTAGCTGAAAGAACAGAGTCCTTTTTAACAGACACTCATGGTAGAGACCACGTTACTCATGCAGAACTTGCTGTAACAAACGATGGTAAATTTTTAGCATTTAAAAATGAAACGATTGCAAATCTTGGAGCTTATGCAAGAGTATTTGGAACTGTTACACCAACTTATTTATTTGGCCCTTGTGCAACTGGTGTTTATATAATCCCAGCAGCATATACAAATGTTAAAGCAGTTTATACAAATACAGCACCAGTAGATGCTTATAGAGGAGCTGGCAGACCCGAAGCGACTTACACAATTGAAAGGTTAGTTGAAAAAGCTGCTTTGGAACTTGGTATTGATAGAACAGAGATAAGAATGAGAAATTTTCCAACTGAATTTCCATTTAAACAAACATTAGTTCACACAGTTGATTCAGGTGACTATGTCGCGGGTTTAAAAAAAGCTAAAGAAATGTCTGATTATGCAGGTTTTGAAGTAAGAAGAAAAAAATCAGAAGCTAATGGAAAGTTAAGAGGTATAGGAGTTTCATCTTATTTTGAAGCTTGTGGAATTGCACCCTCTGCTGTTGTTATGTCTCTAGGTTGTGGGGTAGGTTTATGGGAGTCTTCAGAAGTTAGATTTAATCCAACAGGACAGGTTTCGGTTTATACTGGCGCTCATAGTCATGGACAAGGTCATGATACAACATTTGCTCAAATCGCAGCAGATGAACTTGGCGTAGGACTTGATGTAGTTGATGTAGTTCATGGAGATACAGATAAAGGAACATTTGGAATGGGAACTTATGGTTCTAGATCATTAGCAGTTGGAGGAATAGCAATTGTAAATGCATGTAGAAAAATTGTAGCCAAAGGAAAAAGAGTTGCTGCAAAAATGTTAGAAGTTAATGAGGATGAAATAGACTTCAAAGATGGTGAGTTTGTTGTAGTTAAATCAAATAAAAAAAAAACAATTAGTGAAGTTGCTTTCGCCTGTTATTTGCCAGGGAGTAGAGATTCAGATTTTAAATCTCCATTACCAGAAGGTGAAGAACCAGGGTTAATAGAAACATCTTTTTTTGATCCTTCAAATTTTTCTTTTCCAGCAGGATCTCATATTGCTGAAGTAGAAATTGATCCAGAAACAGGAGAGATTAAAGTTGAAAAATATACTGCAGTTGATGACTTTGGAAAAATTGTAAATCCGTTGGTTGTTGAAGGACAAGTTCATGGGGGTATTGCTCAAGGAATTGGTCAGGCACTTCATGAAAATACTAAATATGATGAAACCGGTCAATTAATTACTGCTTCATATATGGATTACACAATACCGAGAGCAGATAATTTTCCAGAGTTTAACTTAGGATTTACTTGTACTCATGCAACATCAAACCCACTGGGAGTTAAAGGTTGTGGAGAGGCAGGGGCAATAGCATCACCTCCAACAATCATGAATGCTGTAATTGATGCATTGGGTGGACAAGAAATAACAATGCCAGCAACAGCTGAAAAAGTTTGGAAAGCTTGTAAGACAATGAAAAAATCTAACACTAAAGCAGCCTAAGGAGAAAAATATGAAAACATTTAATTATCATTCACCCAAAGACGTTAAAACAGCTTCAAAATTATCTTCAACTAGTTCAATTTTTTTGGCAGGTGGAATGACAAGTATCCCGTCAATGAAGTTAGGCTTGGCAACTTATAAAGATGTAATTGATATAAAAAACATTAAAAAATTATCAGGTATTAAGGTGAGTGGAAATTCAGTTACAATAGGTGCAACAACCAAACATGCCGAAGTAGCAAGTTCAAAAGAAATTCAAAAAAAAATTCCATCTCTATCAAAGTTAGCTGGAGGTATTGGAGATGCTCAAGTCAGAAATAGAGGAACTGTAGGTGGTTCAATTGCAAATAATGATCCTTCCGCATGTTACCCATCGGCTTGCATGGCACTTAATGCAATTATTCATACAAATAATAGAAAAATAGAAGCAAAAAATTTTTTTAAAGATATGTTTGAAACTGTCTTAAAAAAAGGTGAATTAATTGAGGCGGTGGAATTTAAAATACCAGAAAAATCAAATTATCAAAAACATCCAAATCCTGCCTCTAGGTATGCAATAGTTGGAATTTATTTAGCAAAACACAAAAAAGAGGTTAATGTTGCAGTTACTGGTGCAAAATCAGTTGTTTATATCGATAAAGATTTGTCAAAAGCATTGTCATCTAGCTTTTTTTCATCAGCAATTGAGGGAATGGAATTAGATAGTTCTGAAATGAACTCTGATATACATGCTTCAGCAGATTATAGAGCTAGTTTGGTGGTTACTTATGCCAAAAAAGCTGTAGAAGCCTGTTAAATACTTTAAAATTAATAATATTTCATTAGCATTGATTGAATGAAAAATTCATTTGATGAAAAAATTTTGGAAGAAGCAAATGATTGGATAAAAGCCAACAAAAAAGTAGTTCTTGCAACTGTTATTCAAACTTGGGGGTCATCCCCTCGACCCACAGGCAGTAGAATGATTGTTAATGAAAATGGTGATTTTTCAGGATCTGTTTCTGGTGGCTGTGTAGAGTCAGCAGTAGTAAGAGAATGTATAAAAATTATAAAAGAAAATAAGCCTTTCAAAAAAATTGAGTTTAAAGTTTCAAATGAAAGCGCCTGGGAAGCTGGACTTTCTTGCGGTGGAGAAATTGTAGTCTATTTAGAGGAGATAAATTAATGCAATTAATAATTTTACAAGAAATTATAAAAAAAAAAGCAAATAAATCAGAATTTGCAATAATTACAAATCTTGAATCAGGGAATAGTGAAATTTTTGAAGAAGACAAACCTATTGGTGTAGATTTTAAAAAATATACCGATCAAATAAATTATTTTTATAAAAATAAAAAAAATGGAGTTATAGAAAATACCAATATATTTGTTGAAACTTATATTAGGCCAATAAAAGTTATTATAGTTGGGGCTGTCCATATTGCTCAATATCTTATTAATTATGCTAAAAGCTTAAATTTTGAAATAACCGTTATTGATCCAAGAGGTTATTTTGCGACAAAGCAAAGATTCCCAGAAATAACAATAATAAATAAATGGACAAATGAGGCTTTTAAAGAAATTAAAACAGATTCAAATACTGCTTTAATTACATTAACACATGACTCAAAAATTGATGATCCAGCTTTACAATATGCATTAAAGAAAAAATTTTATTATATAGGAGCTTTAGGAAGCAAAAAAACTCATATAAATAGGTGTGACAGGTTAAAGGAAGCAGGATTTAGTGAGAACGAAATTAATTCAATTCATGGTCCAATAGGAATTAAGTTAGGTGGAAAATCTGCTCCTGAAATAGCATTATCTATAATTGCACAACTCGTATCAGAGACTTATAATAAATAAGATAAGAATGCTAAATTTTAGTCAACTTAAAAAATATAAAGGCTCTCTAAAAAAAGGAAAATATTAG
>CAJQSH010000004.1 GCA_905612505.1 uncultured Candidatus Pelagibacter sp.
AACATATTTTTTTAAAAATGGAGTAATTTTTTTATAATCAGGTAATAAGTTAACATCATATCTATAACCAATATGTTGCCCAATCATTTTCTCTCTAGCAGTTTCTTTAGATTTACCACCTAGTTTTATTTTTTTTTCTTTTTTAACTTTTGTTTTTGTTTTTGTTTTTTTCTTAACCATAAATACTCCTTATATTTTGTGAAAGTTATCCACACCAACAGTGTAGTTAGTTCCTGTTAAAGGAACTTTAGCTAATGCTGAAGCTTCCATTGTTAGCGCAGCTAAATCTTCAGGCTCTAAAGAATGAATGTTAGTTTTACCACAAGCTCTTGCTAAAAGTTGAGCTTCTAATGTCATTGCATGTAAGTAGTTGTAAACTCTTAAAGCAGCATCATCAGGATTTAACCTTGCTCTTAGTTTGGGATCTTGTGTTGCAACACCAACTGGACAACGACCAGTATGACAATGATAACAGTCACCAGCTTTAACACCCATTTCTTTTTCAAAGTTTGCTTCTGGTATATCTTTGTTACAATTCAAGGCTATTAAGGCACCTGTTCCAATTGCTATTGCATCAGCTCCTAGCGCTATAGCTTTTGCCATATCCGCACCATCCCTAACACCTCCAGCATAAATTAATGTAACTTTTCCAGTTTTACCAACATCATCAATAGCTCTTCTTGCTTCTCTAATTGCAGCAATTCCTGGAATACCAGTGTTTGCAGCAGCTATGTGAGGTCCTGCTCCAGTAGAACCTTCCATTCCATCTAAAAAGATAGAGTCAGGATCACATTTTGCAGCCATACGAACATCGTCATAAACTTTTGAAGCACCTAATTTTAATTGAATGGGAACTTTGTTTTTTGTTAATTGTCTTAGCTCTTGAACTTTTAAAGCTAAATCATCTGGACCTAACCAGTCAGGATGTCTAGCTGGTGATCTTTGATCAATACCAGAAGGTAAAGATCTCATTTCTGCAACTTGATCAGTAACTTTTTGACCCATTAAATGTCCACCCATTCCAACTTTTTGCCCTTGACCAATAAACACTTCAATTGCATCAGCAAGTTGAGCGTGGTGAGGGTTAAAACCGTATCTTGATTGAATACATTGGTAATACCATTTTTCAGAGTATCTTCTTTCATCAGGTATCATTCCACCTTCTCCTGAACAAGTAGCACTTCCAGCCATCGTTGCTCCTCTTGCTAAAGCTGTTTTTGCCTCATAAGAAAGTGCACCAAAACTCATACCAGTTATATAAACTGGTATATCTAGCTCAATAGGGTTTTCACAATTTGGGCCAATAATGGTTTTTGTTTCACATTTTTCTCTGTAACCCTCAATTACAAATCTTGTAAGTGTTCCCGGTAAAAATACCAGGTCATCAAATGTTGGAATTTTCTTCATTAATGCCATTCCACGCATTCTGTATCTTCCAAGCTGAGCTTTAATATGAATATCGTCTATGACCTCAGGAGTAAAAATTGCATTACGACCAAGTAAACTTTTATTTCTGCTACCATCTTCATTTATGTGCACGTCAGCTTTTCCTCCAACTTTGCCATTTTTTTTAATATTTTTTTTAGGTTTTTTCTTAGCCATTAAATTGCTCCTTTTTTCTCTGTAGGTTCTAAATTATCGTAATTCCAAAGTTTTTTACCAGATACTATTTTTGTTATTTTACTAACGTCAAATTTTTCACCAATTTCTGCAACTTTTAATTTTCTCTTTAACCAATCTTGGTCGCTAGTAGTTAGATCTCCAGGAACAGCGTCACTTCCAAACGATCCTATTTTTCCACCTATAAAAATTGTGCCATCATACATAGAGTCTCCCAAATTTATCCCAACATCTCCTAGAATTATAATTCTTCCTCTTTGCATCATAAAACCTGTAAATGCGCCAGCGTCGCCACCAACAATGATAGTTCCGCCCTTCATGTCTATTCCAGTTCTTGCACCAACACTTCCTTTACAAATTAAATCCCCACCTCTTATTGCGGCACCAAAACAAGATCCTGCATTTTTTTCTATAACAATTTTTCCAGCCATTAAGTTTTCCGCACAAGACCAGCCAACTCTTCCATTGATTCTTACAGTTGGTCCGTCACAAGACCCCATACCAAAATAACCTAGACTTCCTTCAAAAATTAAGTTTAGTTTATTTAAAATACCAACACCTAAACTATGTTTTCCTTGAGGGTTTTTGATAACAATTGTTCCGTATCCCTGGCTCATCAAATTATCAATTTCTTTATTAGCTTCAGGTGCTGTCATTTCTTTAACATCAAGATCGGTTCTTTTATTGAAATCAACATCATAAGTACCAAAGTAGTAAAAGTTTTCAGCTTCTGAAGGGTTAAAAAACTTTTGTTGTGTTCTACCCGTAAGTACTTCGGAGTGCATACCCATTGATTGAGATTTTGATTTTTTGTCTGTTGTTTTTAGATTTGCCATACTTTTACCTCTCCATCATATGGATCATATGTATCAATTTCTTGAGGAAGAATTGCTCTAATTGCAATTTCTTCAGATCCCATTGCTATTAAATTATCAGATTCGTAAAGAACCAATGGTTTTGCAGCCATAGTATCTTTTGCCATTCCTAATGAATCTTTGGTTGCAACAAAGTAAGTAAATACCCCATCGAGACCAGTTAAAGAGGCTTTCATACCTTCTTCAAGTGTTGCTCCATCTCTTAATTTTTTTGCAAGATATACTGCGATCAACTCCGAATCACACTCAGACATAAATCTCATACCTTCATTTTCTAAAAGCCTTCTGTTATTCCAATAATTTGTTAATTGACCATTGTGAACTACAGATACATCGCTAAATGGATATCCCCAAAAAGGGTGAGCTGACTTAATATCCACTCCAGATTCAGTAGCCATTCTTGCATGGCCAATTGCATGAGTTCCTACAATTTTATCTAAATTGTATCTATCGCAAACATCTTTAGCATTACCTAAATCTTTAATAACTTCTAAAGATTTTCCCATTGAAAGAATTTCAACTCCAGGAACGCTCTCAATTTTTCTAGAAAACTCTCTTAAATCTTTTTCATCATAACTAACCTCATATCTTAAAGAGTAGGGAAGTATTCTTTCTTCTTTAATAATTTTTGCACCCATACCTAAAATATGTGCTTTAACTATTTTAATTCTTTCATCATAAACAGAAGTCTCTTCCATTACTGATGAACTTCCTTCACCAACATTTTCACCAACCTTAAAACGCATAATGAAATTTTTTCCATCAGTATCACCATAAAGAGCATAACCGGTAGAGTCTTCTCCTCTATGCTTTAATGCTTGAAGCATCCCTTGCAATTGAGTTCCAATATTTACTGATTTATCTTTATAAATTAATCCCGCTATTCCACACATATATTTCTCCTATTTTTATTAAAGACTATGGTAGGCAATCCAGATACGTATCTAGATCCCACTGAGTTGTTGCACCTAAGAATTTTTCCCATTCATCATTTTTATACCAATGGAAAACGGTGTACATTTCATCAGGCATAGCTGATTTTATAACCTCATCATCTGCTAAACGATTTAAAGCCTCACCAAGACTCATTGGTAATTTTTTAACCTTTTTTCCAGCAGCTTGAGCGTCATACATACTTCTTGATTCAGGTTTTCCTGGATCAATATTATTTGTAATTCCGTCTTCAAAACATTTTAATAATCCAGAACCCATTAAATATGGATTATGCATTGAATCAACTGAACGATATTCAAATCTTCCTGGAGCGGATACTCTTAATCCACAAGTTCTGTTTTGAAATCCCCAGTCAGCATAAACAGGTGCCCAAAATCCTGTATCCCATAATCTTCTGTACGAGTTCACAGTAGAAGATCCAATTGCAGTTAAGGCGCCCAAATGTTTCATTACTCCACCAATAGCTTTTAAACCAACTTTACCTGGTAATTGAATATCATCAGTATCTGGCATAAAGGTATTTGTTCCACCCTCAACATAAGTAAATACCTCATCCATAGCCGGTAAAGACTTGTGGTGTAATTTATTAACTATATCTTTTCCACCTGTCCACAAAGACATATTGGTATGACAACCACTTGCAGAAACGCCCATAAATGGTTTTGTCATAAAACAAGCTATTAAATTAAACTCTCTAGCAACTTGTGCACAAATTTGTCTGTAAGTAGAAAGTCTATCTGCATTTCTTAAAACATCATCATACATCCAGTTTAATTCTAATTGTCCTGGTGCATCTTCATGATCACCTTGAATCATATCAAAACCCATTGCTCTAGCGTATTCAAAAACTTTCATGAAAACTGGTCTTAGGGATTCAAATTGATCTATATGATAACAATAAGGTTTAGAATAACCTTTACCTGTCGGCGAACCATCTTCATTTTTAGTTAACCACATCATTTCTGGCTCTGTTCCAACTCTTAATTGGTAGCCATGCTTTTTTTTGAATTCTGCAGCGTGTAATCTTAAATTTCCACGACAATCTGAAGTTAGATGTGCGCCTGGATTATCTCTTTCTTCTCTATTTCTAAAGCAAGTAACAAATACTCTTGCAACTTTTTTATCCCAAGGAAGTTGACAAAAAGTTTCAGGATCAGGTATACCAACCAGCTCTTTTGCTTCTGGTCCATATCCAATATAATCGCCATGACGGTCAACAAATAAATTTGCTGTTGCTCCGTAAACTAATTGAAAACCTTTTTCACAAGTTCTTTCCCAATGATCAGTAGGGATACCTTTTCCAACAACTCTTCCAGTTACAGAAATAAATTGAAAGTAAATATACTCAACACCTAGCTCGTTAATTTTTGCTCTAACTTGTTTTACTAATTTATCTCTTCCTGGCTGTGCAACATGTTTATCTAAATCTGTCATTATCTCTCCCTCTAATGAATTTTTATTAAACTAACCGTAACTGAAAAATTTAAGAGTGTCTAGGTTTCTTGATTATAATAAATATATATAATTTTTATAACTAGTAGCTATAAAATTAACTCCAAGGGAAGGGACTGTTCGAAGTAGGGTGCATTTCACCTTTCTCGTAACGATTGAATCTAAAAGGTTTTAATAAATCACTTTCAGTTCCCAGAATTTCTTTTGCAACAAGCTCTCCTACACCAATCATTTTATAACCATGATTAGCATCTGCAATCATATAAACATTTTCTAAAAATCTATCAAAAATCGGAAATGAATCTGGTGTCATACATCCAAGTCCACCAGAAGGTCCTTTTCTATATAGGTTTGATTTTCCTTCAAATCTTTTTTGACAATGTGCTAAAGCAGAACACCACATGTCATTGAAAGCTTCTGTAGTTTGAAACTCTGGAGATTCTAAACCATAAGGATCAACATTTACTTTATCAAAATGTTTATCAACAATATAAGGAGAAGTTCCACCCTGAACACCCAAACCTTCAATATCTGGCTTGTAATAAATTCCCCAAATTTTATCTGTAATTAGTTTTTTATCTCTGTCAGAATATAATGGTGCAGTTGAGTCCACATGGATAACTGGTGGCTGACCACCATCATTCATTTTTAAAAAATCTTTATCGACACCAATAACACCTTCTTGAAGCATCCAATATTTCCACATTTCTGTTTCATAAAATTTACCATCTTTACCTTTAATGTTAGCTGTTTTTGGAAGCTCTAACATATTCCAAAAATCTCTAACCCAAGGACCAGCACCAACAACGACCTGATCACATTCAATTAAACCTTTGTCAGTTTCAACCCCAGTTACAGCCTTGCTGTTACTAGCTCTTTTAAAACCTGTAACTTTTACTCCCTTAACAACCTTAACTCCATTTGATGTTGCTTTTTCTTCAAGAGCTTTAATTGAATCTTTGTTAAATGCGTAGCCACCTCTTTTTTCATGTAAGATAGATGTTATTTCTTGAGCCTGCCAATCATCAAACATATTTTTCATATATTTCATACAGTCTTCTTTACCTTCTATAAAATCTGATTCGTAACCTATTGCTTTTTGTTGTTTATAAATTGTT
>CAJQSH010000005.1 GCA_905612505.1 uncultured Candidatus Pelagibacter sp.
AAGTTAATTTTTTTATTAAAACTCTTAAGACCAATTAATTGATTTATTAAGGAAAGGTCGTTTATTGGTCCATTATGTTTCAAAAGACCATCTAAAGTTTCCAAAGTTAGATTCAATCCATTAAATTTTAAATATTTATTTTCAAGAAACATTACGATACGAAGAGTTTGAAGATTATGATCAAATCCTCCAAAATCATTCATACACTCATTTAATGCTTCTTCTCCAGCATGTCCAAATGGCGTATGGCCCATATCATGAGCTAAACTTAAAGTTTCAGCAAGATCATCATTCAAATTTAAATGTTTAGCAATTGATCTTGCTATTTGAGCAACTTCAATTGAGTGGGTAATTCTAGTTCTATAATGATCTCCTTCCGTATTAACAAATACTTGAGTTTTGTGTTTTAATCTTCTGAATGAAGCACTATGAATTATTCTGTCCCTGTCTCTTTGAAAAGGCGTTCTGTATAGAGAATTTAGTTCTTTAATTATACGTCCCTTGCTTTTGAATATCCCTAGTTTTGAGTAATTTTTCATACTTTAAATTCAATAAATTGATATTATATAAGTATTATCAGTGTTCTTATATGATTAAAGAAATTAAATTTACAGATAAAGCTATTAAACAGATTAATAATTTATTGTCTCAAAAAGACTCAGGTTCATTTTTTAGAATTGCTATTAAAGGTGGTGGCTGCTCTGGATTTCAGTATGAGTTTACTTTTGATAAAGTTTTAGCTGATGATGATTTAAAACATAAAAATATACTTATAGATAAGACTTCTGCTGATCTATTAAAAGGTTCTGAGGTTGACTTTGTTTCTGAACTAATTGGGGATCAATTTAAAATATCTAATCCACAAAGCAAATCTTCTTGTGGTTGTGGCGTTTCATTCTCAATATAATGATTATCACATCCTGGAATGTTAATTCAGTTAGAGCAAGGATAGAAAATATTAAAGAATATTTACAAAAGTTTTCTCCAGATATAGTCATGATGCAGGAAATTAAGACCCAAGACGAAACTTTTCCTTATGATGATTTTTCTTCTTTACAATACGAAAGTCATGTTTTTGGTCAAAAAAGTTACAATGGTGTTGCTATAATTTCTAAACATAAGTTAGAAAATGTTAGGATAGATTTAATTAAAGATAAACTTAAACAATCAAGAATTATTTCAGCAGAAGTAAAATACAAGAAAAAAAATATTCAATTGATTAACATATACACTCCTAATGGTAATCCTGTTGATACAGAAAAATATACTTATAAAAAAGAATGGCTTGATAATTTAATTAAACAACTAAAAACTCTTTCAAAGAAAAATGAAAATATTATTTTAGCTGGTGATTTCAATATTCTCCCTTCTGCAGAAGATGCTTATAATATTAAAGGCTTTGAAGATGACGCTTTATACCGACTTGAGATTAGAAAAAAATTAAGAGAAATGATCAATCTTGGTTTTCATGATAGTTATCGATATGTTCATGGTGATAAGGAGGGCTATACTTATTGGGACTATATGCGAGGTGCTTGGCAGAAAAATAATGGGCTGAGAATTGATCACTTTTTAGTATCCAATTCATTATTAAATATTATTAAAAATGTTAATATTAATAAAGATCCTAGGGGAAAAGAAAAACCTTCAGATCACACACCTATTGAAATTGAACTAGCTTAAAGATTTAATTTTATTTACTAACTCTTCGTTGATATTTCTTGGACCTTTATCTAATCTATTTTTATGTCTTCTTTCACCAGGAAGCCTAACACCTTCCATAGCTGACATTTTATTAAAAAACTCATCTGCATGTTTATCCCAACCCTTACCTGTAATTTTTTCAGGTGATATAGCTATAATAAATTCACCACCACTTGGAGGCCCACCATCGTTATTATCTTTAGCTGCTGTTTCAAAACTAAAATTCTCACCAATTAAAGCCCCAGCTAATAATTCTACCATCATTGCTATGCTAGATCCTTTATACCCACCAAATGGAAGAATAACTCCACCATCAGCTATTTCAGCTGGATCTGTTGTATTTTTTCCTTCTTTTGTTAAACCAGTTCCCAATGGAACTTTGTGACCTTCTCTTTTTGCAATTTGAACTTCACCCATCGCCATTGATGCTGTTGCCATATCATAAACCACTGGAGTTTTACCTGGTCTTGGCCAAGCAAAAGAAATTGGATTTGTTCCATATAAAGGTTTTATAGCACCTGCTGGAGCAACAGCTGGTTTATAAGAGGTACAAGCTATACCAACAAGTCCAGCCTCAGCAATAGCTTCTGTTTCGGGCCAAAGAGCAGCCATGTGATGTGAGTTCTTTATTGCTAAAACAGCTACACCATTTTTTTTAGCTAAATCTATAACTGCTGGTAATCCTAAACTTAAAACCATAGGTGCAACTGCATTATTTCCTAAAATCTTAATAATACTTGGAGCAATATTTTTTAGTTCTGGTCTTGCCTTACCATTAATTTTTTTACTTTTTAAACCTGATACATAAGCTGGTAGTCTAAATAAACCATGTGATAAGGAACCATCTCTTTCAGCTCTCATAATTGTATCTGCTAAAATACTAGCATTTTCATCGTCACAACCATTAGCTAATAATGTTTTTTTAGCTAAATTTAATATTTCTTTTAGAGATAATGAAATTGTTGACATATTTATTTATGTTTAGTTTTTAAATCTTTTTTTAAATCTTCATGATCACCAACTACAATATGATGTTTACTTTTAACAACATATTTGTCTAAAATAGGAATAAGAAGTAATGGTACCAAGCCACCTAAAACAATACCAACAGCAGCTGATCTTAAATTAGAATCAAGTGTTGCAGCAATATAATCTGCAATTACATGAGCAAATACAACACCAATTATTCCAGCTACATATCCATTTGAAACTATTTTTAACAATCTATTGATACTCCAACCTGAATAAAAACCTACCAAAGGTATTATTGTATGTACTAAGCCAAAAATAAAGCCTCTAAGCCAACCTTTGTCCTGTAACCATACGATTTCATCAATTAAGTGTTCCATTTATTTACAAATTTTTAGCACTATTTTTATATAATACTAGGTTGTATTTTAATTATTTTATAACTAGATAAAATAAACAACTAATATAAATCATTGATGAATCAGTTCATCATGAAATAATTTAATAAATTTAACTATAGATAAAAATTCTCACTCATATTAAATCATCCTTAAGAATAAGAATCGTTCGAAAAGGAAAATAATAAAGAAAAATAGAAATTATAGAAAAATGGAACTAACATTATTATATACGATCGTTGGATTTGCTTTAGCTGGTTATAGCGTTATTGCAAACGACTCTATTCAAACATTGGGGACTTTTATTGCATCAAAGCAAAAATGGTTTAAATGGTACACTCTTGCGAGTGCTGCATCATTTGTACTGATCCTTGCAATTACTTGGGGCTGGTACAGTAATAATGGAGATATCTCTTACGGTAGATTAACACAGATACCTTACCAAGAAATTCAGTGGTATCATGCAGTTGCTCCTGCAATACTTTTAATATTAACAAGATTTGGAATACCTGTCTCTACAACCTTCTTAGTCTTATCTGCTTTTGCATCAACTGTAGTTCTTGAAAAAATGCTTATGAAGAGCGTTGTGGGTTATGGTCTTGCTGCAACAGCTGCTTATATTTGCTGGATCATTATTTCAAAATTTATTAACGAAAAGCTAGATGAAGTTGAGGATAAGTGGATTGGCTTTTGGCGTAACTCTGTGTGGTTTACATCAGGTTGGTTATGGTGGGTTTGGTTATCTCATGATGTAGCAAATATCGCTGTTTATTTACCAAGAGAGCTAGATCTAACATTGCTGTTGCTAGTTCTGGGTTATTTTACAGTCCTATTATTTTATATCTTCTACATTCATGGTGGAACAATCCAAAAAGTTGTTTTAGAGAAAACTGGTACAAGGTATGCAAGATCAGCAACAATAATAAATATTATTTACGCTGGTGTGCTTTATTACTTTAAAGAACTTAATGACCTACCAATGTCCACAACATGGGTATTTGTTGGGCTATTGTGTGGAAGAGAATTGGCAATTGCAACGATGAATAGTGATTACAAATTCAAGTATGTATTCCCACTTATTGGTAAGGACTTTCTTAAAATGACTTTGGGATTAACCGTATCTGTGGCAATTGTACTTGCAATACACTACATAATTATTCCAAACGGATTTTTTTAAACAATTGATTATTTGGTCGTATTAAATTTATCTAGTACGGCCAGATATATTTAGGTAATTTTTGAAATAATATTATAAATATCTTTACCATCAATCTTGACTGGGTTATTGCCAAGTCTTAATAAATTGATACCTTTGATTATTTTTTCAGAGTTTTGTTCCATATCTATATTAAGTGTATCTAGATTATCTTCAAGTTTTGCCTGTTTTTTAATTAATGTTATCTTAGAGTTAAAATCATTGATATTTCCCACGTCAAATAAATTAAAAATTAAATCAAATCTCTTTTTAAGATCAAAAAAAGTTTCCGATCTATTTAAATTATCAAAATTAAATTTAAAAAAACTTTCAAAAAATAAACCAACGGCATGTCCATGACTAATATTAAACAATGAAGTAAACGGGTAAGACGCAGCATGTGGAGCGATAGTTTTAGATATACTAATCGCTTTACCAGCTAAGTTAGAAGCTATACTCATTTCAGTAGCATTTTTTAAATTAGGATCTTTTAAAAATGAAATGTAACTGTTAATAGAAACTCTCAAAGATTTAGAGGCATACTCAACACTTAGATCATTAGATTTTTTAGAAATTAAAGACTCTAAGGCTTGAGCAATTGCATCGAAACCAGCTGATGCTTTTATTTTATTTGGTGCTGACATTAAAAATTCAGGTATTAAAAAAAAATTATCTGGTATCAAGAGTTCACTTTCAAATGAATGTTTAATACCATCCACATAAATAACAGCATTTGAAGTAACCTCAGCACCAGATCCTGCTGTAGTTGGTATAACAGCTAACTTTGTGTATTTTTGATTAAAAGGATAGGAATAATTAACAATTAGATCTGCAAGATCATTTCTAACATCTACAACATT
>CAJQSH010000006.1 GCA_905612505.1 uncultured Candidatus Pelagibacter sp.
GTTGTGCTTGTCAGTTTTGCTTACTTTTTTAAAAATTAATTATAAAATCTTAACCACTTAATAAATTTTTCATCATTAAACTCCGCAGGTCCTATAATGCGTGCAAATTCTTTACCTTCTTTATCAAAAAGAATAGTCGTAGGAATCCCCCTTAGTGAAAATTTTTTTGCCCATGTAACCGTTGGATCAAAATAGATTTCTAGATTCTTAATTTTAAGTTCTTTAAAAAAAGTTTCTGATTTAGATAAGTTCTCTTATCCAATATTTATTGGAAACACCTTTAAATTACTTAATCTGTCGTCTGTTTGTAATAAGTCCAATGATGGTATCTCTTCTCTACAAGGAACACACCAAGTTGCCAAAAAATTCAATACTAACAATTTTCCTTTATAGTTTATTAAATTAATGTCTTTTTGGTTTACATCCTTAAAAATTACTTCTTCATAAGTTTTTGGATTTTTAATTATAACTATATTCTTAATATCTAGTTTTTCCGTTGCGTAACTATAGCTAGTCACTATTAAATAAATAAATATTATTAAAAATTTCATACTAAATGAGTATAATTAAGTATCATGACAAAAAATAAAAACAACCATACAATATGGGGCACTAGAATTAAAAAAAATGGTTCCACATTATTCCAAAAAATTGGCAGCTCAATAAATATAGACAAAAAACTCTACAAACAAGATATTGTAGGTTCAATTGTGCATGTTGATATGTTGTTTAGACAAAAAATTATATCTTTTAAAATAAAAAATAAAATTATTTATGGTTTAAATAAAATTGAAAAAGAAATTCAAACAAATAAATTTGAGTATAATAAAAAATATGAAGATATTCATATGAATATTGAAAAAAGATTATTTCAAATAATAGGAGAAGAGGCTGGCTACGTTCACACAGCAAGATCTAGAAATGACCAAGTTATTACAGATTTTAAAATGTGGCTCACGTCTGCCACTAAAGAAATAAATAAAAATTTAAATAATATTATAAAAACAATACTTAAAATTTCAGAAAAAAATATTGAAATTATTATGCCAGGATTTACTCATTTAAAAAATGCACAAGCTGTTTCTTTTGCTCATTATTTAATGTCATATGTTGAAATGTTTAATAGAGACAGAAAAAGATTTAACAATAACTTAGAAAATTTATCTGAAAACCCTCTTGGTGTTGCTGCATTAACGGGCACATCGTTTAATATTGATAGAAACTTTACAACTAAAAAATTAGGATTTAAACGACCAACTAATAATTCAATTGATACTGTTTCTGACAGAGATTTTGTTTTAGATTTTTTATATAGTGTGTCTGTTTGTTCTATGCATATTTCAAGAATAGCTGAAGAACTAATTATTTGGAACTCTGATGGTTTTAATCTTATTAATCTTTCTGACAAAATTGTTACTGGATCATCAATAATGCCTCAAAAAAAAAACCCTGATTTATTAGAATTTCTAAGAGGAAAAACGGGATCAACCTACGGAAATTTATTTTCAATGTTGACCATACTAAAAGGTCTTCCAATATCCTATTTCAAAGATCTTCAGGATGACAAGGAAATAGTTTTTAATTCAAATGAAACTATTAATAACTGCATTACAATTCTGAATGAAGTTTTAAAAAATCTTAGTCCCAATAAGCAAAAAATGTTGGATCTTGCTAATTCAGGATATATCACTGCAACAGATTTGGCCGATTATCTTGTAAAAAATCATTCCATGCCTTTTAGAAAAGCTTATCAGGTTACTGCATTGATTGTTAATTTTGCTGAAAATAAAAAAAAAAAATTGAATGAATTAAGCATTGATGAGTTAAAAAAGATAGAACCAAAACTTACAATTGATGTTCTACAGATTTTTGACTTAAAAAACTCAGTAAACTCTAAAAAATCATATGGCGGAACATCTTTTGATAATATTAAAAAAATGATATTGAAATATAAAAAAACTTTAAATGATTAAAAAAATATTATTAATATCTATATTTTGTTCTCTATTATTTTCATGTGGAAAAAAAGGAGATCCAGAATACAACACAAAAAAAAATAATACACTTATAAATAAGGTTTAATGAAATATATTAATAAAAATTTTACTATAGAAAAAGTTAAGGCACAAAGTTTAGCAAAACAATTTAGAACTCCAATTTACTGTTATTCTTATAAGCGGTTAAAAGATAATATAAATAATTTTAAGAAAAGTTTTAAATCATTTTCTCCTTTAGTTTGTTTTGCAGTTAAAGCTAATGCGAATGTAAATCTTATTAAAGAAATTAGAAAATTTGGATTGGGAGCTGATGTGGTCTCTATTGGGGAACTAATGAAAGTTTTAAAAGCAGGTATTAATCCTAAAAAAATTGTCTTTTCTGGTGTTGGAAAAACTTTTGATGAGATCAGTTTTGCAATTAATAAAAAAATATTATTAATAAATGCAGAGTCAAAAAGTGAAATAATTCAAATTGACAAAATTGCTAAATCAAAAAAAAGGATTGTTAATATTGGAATTAGACTAAATCCTAATACTGATGCTAAAACATTGAGTCAAATCTCAACTGGTAAGAAAGAAAATAAATTTGGCGTTGATAAAAAAACTTTTTTTGAATTAGTTAAATATTCTAATAAATCAAAAAATATTAGACTTCAGTGTTTAAGTGTTCACATTGGAAGCCAAATTATAAATCATCTACCCTATGAAAAGATGCTAAAAATAGTGGATAAAATTATAATGAAAGCGAATCATAAATTTGAATTTATTGATCTTGGAGGAGGTATGGGAATATCTTACAAAAATAATAGTAAAAAATTTAATTATAAAAAATATAATATAGCTATAAAAAAATTTTTGATAAATCATAAATCTAAAATTATATTTGAACCTGGTAGATCAATTGTGGGAAATATAGGTGTTCTAATTTCGAAAGTTATTTATATAAAAGAAAATCAAAAGAAAAATTTTATAATTTTAGATGCGGCCATGAATGATTTAATGAGACCAGCTTTATATGGAGCTAAGCATCAAACTCTACCAGTATTAAAAACCACTCAAATTTCAAAAAAAACCTATGAATTTGTTGGACCCATCTGTGAAAGCACAGATAAATTTATAACTTTAAAAAAATTTCAAAAACTAAAAGAAAATGACCTAATTGTAATATGTGATGTTGGAGCTTATGGAATGTCATTAAGCTCTAATTACAATGCTAGACCAAAAGCAATTGAGATATTAATTAATGGATCTAATATTAATATTATTAAAAAAAGACAAAAGCTTACAGATTTAATCTAGCTTTTAATTCAAATGATAAAAAATTTTTTATTTTCATTTTTCTTCTTTTTGGGAATTATTATAGTTTCTATTATTTTTATTCCTTCATTATTTTTACCTCAAAAAGTTGTTTTATTTGGAGGAAAAATTATGGGTTATTGGACTTCATTTTGCTTACGTTTTTTTTTATCAACTAAAATTATTATTAAAGGTAAAGAAAATATGATTAAGAATGGGAAGTTTTTTATAGCTGCATCGCACCAATCAATGTTTGAAACATTTTTTTTACAAACAATTTTTAACTCACCAGTATTTATTTTAAAAAAAGAATTACTTATGATACCTAT
>CAJQSH010000007.1 GCA_905612505.1 uncultured Candidatus Pelagibacter sp.
TGGGGGATATTATGATCGCTTAATAGAAAAATTAACCAAAAAGAAGAAAATTTTAAAAATAGGTTTAGCTTTTTCTGTACAAAAAATTAATAAAGTTCCAATTAATAAGTATGATAAAAAACTAGATTATATTGTAACCAATAAATATATTGTTAAATGAAAATACTTTTTCTGGGTGATGTAGTTGGGGTTTCTGGGCGTTCCGTAATTTTAAATAATTTGTTTTCAGAGATTAAAAATAAAAAAATAGATTTTGTTGTTGTAAATGGTGAAAATGCAGCTGATTCTGGCGTAGGGATTACAGAAGAGATATGTAAAGATTTTTTTAATTGTGGTGTTGATGTAATAACAACAGGAAACCATGTTTGGGATCAAAAAGAAATAATGTCCCATATAGAAAAGGAAAATAGACTCTTAAGACCTAAAAATTTATTTGAACCCTCCCCAGGGAAAGGGTTTGGAATATTCACTGCGAAAAATGAATTGAGGGTAGGTGTTCTTAATTTAATGGGAAATGTGTTTATGAAAAAGTGCGAGGATGCTTTTGAAGCTGCAGAAAAGTTTATGAAAAACCACGAACTTAAAAAACATTACGATTTTCTTATAGTTGACTTTCATGGAGAAACTACGAGTGAAAAATCAGCAATGGGTCATTTTTTTGATGGAATGGCCACATTAGTTGTTGGTACTCACACGCATATTCCAACGAATGATGCGAGAGTGTTAAAAGGTGGAACTGCTTATCAAACCGATGCAGGAATGTGTGGAGACTATGATTCCATAATAGGCATGAATAAAGAAAATTCAATTAATAGATTTTTAAAAAAAAAATCTTCCAAACACTTTCCAGCAATAGGTGAAGCTACTTTATCTGGTGTCATCGTTGATTGTGATGTAGAAACAGGTTTAGCAACAAATATTGAAAATTTCATACATGGAGGAGAGTTAAAAAATTCTCATTAATTATTATGTCAGGTCATTCAAAGTGGGCAAGTATAAAACACTCAAAGGGAAAAGCTGACAAACAAAGATCTAAAATTTTTTCTAAACTATCTAAAGAAATTAGTGTTGCTGCAAAATTAGGAGACAAAGATCCCAACATGAACCCAAGGCTAAGATCTGCAATTCAAGCAGCAAGGTCAGCCAACATGCCAAAAGATAACATTGAAAGAGCTGTTGATAAATCGTCTGCTAATACTGAAGCAAATTTTGAAAATTTAAGATATGAAGGATTTGGGCCAGATAAAATAGCAGTTATTGTTGAAGCATTAACAGATAATAAAAATAGAACTGCCTCTAATATTAGAACCATATTTCAAAAAAATGGTGGAAACTTAGGAACACAAGGATCAGCATCACATAATTTTAATCAATTAGGTATTATTAAAATTGATAAAAAAGAAATATCAGATGAACAAATTTTTGAGTTGGCAATTGAATCTGGTGCTGACGAATGTATATCGAATGATAATTTTCATGAAATTCAATGTCCAATGAGCGAAATTTACAATGTAAAAAAAAATTTAGAAAAAACAATTGCAAATTTTATTTCAACTGAAATTGAATGGGTGCCTTTAAATGGTGTTGAAATAGCAAAAGATAGAGTAGGGAATGTAATTGAATTTTTAGAAAGCCTTGAAGATGATGATGATGTTCAGAATGTTTATTCAAATATAGATTTTGGAAATAATTGATGCTGATAATTGGTATTGATCCAGGCATAACAGGGTCCATTTGTTTTTTTGAAGAGGGGAAAATAATTGATGTAGTTGAGATGCCTAACATGCCCGAGGGTAAAAAAAATAAAAGACAAGTTAATGGTGCTCAAGTATTTCATGAAATTTCCTCAAGAATCAAAAGTATAAAAAAAGAAAATATTAAAGTAATTATTGAGCAAGTTTCAGCTATGCCAGGTCAAGGTGTAACCAGTATGTTCAATTTTGGCCAATCTTTTGGAATTTTAAAGGGAATATGTTCAGCTATGCAGTTACCAATGTATTTTGTTAGACCTGCAAAGTGGAAAAAATATTTTAATCTTATAAATTCAGAGAAAGATGCAAGTAGAACTAAAGCAATAGAGGTATTTCCTTATTTTTCTTCACAATTAGCTAGAAAAAAAGACTCTAACAAGGCAGATGCAATTCTAATTGCTAGCTTTTATTATGAGACCTACAAATTAGAAGAGTAATAAATTAAGTCTTGTAAAGACAAATTGATGACACATTTTAGTGTGAAATCTTAATAATGGAAGCAGATATCACATCACAAGCAGTCGGATTGGCATCAAATACCGATTTTTCATTATTGAGTTTATTTATAAGAGCTGACTTTGTAGTAAAAACAGTAATACTTATGTTAATTGGCTGTTCTGTTTACTCATGGGCAATCATTATTGAAAAATTTAAATTATTCAAAAAAATTATTATAGAATCAGAAGAGTTTGAGGAGAAATTTTGGAAATCAAAATCAGCAGAAACTTTCTATAATAATTTGCCCACAAACCTAGAAAATCCAATGGTTTTATTATTTAAAGATTCTATGCAAACTTTATTAAAGGCCAAAACAAAATCAAATTTAAATGAAAGAATGAGTAATATGCTCGAGGTTAATATTGAAAAGCAAATGGCAAAACTTGACAAAGGTTTTACTTTTTTAGCGACAGTTGGTTCCACGGCTCCTTTTATTGGTTTATTTGGAACAGTTTGGGGAATAATGAATTCATTTCAATCAATTGCGATTTCAAGAAATACAAGTTTAGCAATAGTTGCGCCAGGTATTGCGGAAGCTTTATTTGCAACTGCACTTGGTTTGTTAGCTGCCATTCCGGCTGTTGTTGCTTATAATAAATTTAACAACGACTCAAAAAAATATTCACAAAAATTAGAAAATTTTTCTAAAAGATTTTTATCTATAATTTAAAAATGGCTTTTAAACTCAATCGTTCATCAAAAGAACCCATGAGTGAAATCAATGTTACTCCATTTGTAGATGTAATGTTAGTTTTATTGATTGTCTTTATGGTGACAGCACCACTGTTGACTGTTGGTGTGCAGGTGGATTTGCCCGAAAGTTCAGCCGACTCATTGCCAGAAGAGCAAGAGCCATTAACACTATCAATTAATTCAAAAGGAGAAATTTTTATTCAAGAATCTAAAGTCGAGTATGAAAAAATCATAGCAAAAATATTGGCTGTATCTAAAAACAGAATAGACACTAGAATTTATGTCAGGGGAGATAAATCAATAAATTATGGGCGAGTTTTAGAAATAATGGGCATGTTGTCTGGGTCTGGATTTACAAAAGTAGCATTAATTTCTGAGCCGTATAAGGAAAGGTAGAGTGAGTGAATAGAAATATATTTATTTCTTCTGGTTTTCACGTCTTAATGATTATAATTACTGCTATGAGCTTACCATTTTTATCAAAAAAACCACTAGACCTTCCGCCAATAGTTTCAGTTGAACTTATTCAAATCACAGATAAAACAAATATTCCTTTTGCTCCAAAAGCTAAGAAGATTATTGAAAAAGTTAAAGAAAGAGAAAAAAAACTAGTATCTGAACAGGCACCACCAAAGATTACAAAAAAACAAAAACCAGATGCAGTCCCACTGCCGGATGAAAAGATAGATAAAGTAAAAAAAATTAAAGATGATAAACAAAACCCAGAAAAAATAGATAATGAAGTTAAGCAAGTTTCTGAATTTGAAAAAAAAAATTTGTTTGATCCTAATAATATTGCAGCACTAATTGATAAATCAAAAGTTGAAAGTACAGAAACAAAAAATAAAACAGACAAAGTAACTCAAGACCAAGAAAAAAACATTGATTATAAAGGATTATCATTGAGTGAAGAAGACGCTTTAAAAGCTCAAATTTTTGGGTGTTGGAGCATTCCATTAGGGTTGCCTTTTAATGAAGATTTGTTAGTCAGAATTAAGTTACAATTAAAACCAGATGGATCTATTATAAGTTCAGAAATTCTTGATCATGCTAGAATGAATAAACCTGGACAAGGATTTTATAAAGTATTAGCTGAAAGTGCATTAAGAGCTATAAAACTATGTCAACCTCTTAGAGTTCCAAGCGCAGGATACGAGAGATGGAAAGACTTACAATTAAACTTTGATGCAAGAGAAATGTTGGAAGGATAAAATGTTATTTAGATATTTATTGTTATTATTTTTTTTACTACCTGTAAAATCTTTTGGATTAATTGAAGTGGATATTACAAGGGGAAATCTAAGTCCTCTTCCGATTGCAATTTCCCCTTTATCTATAGACGAACAATCAAAAGAAAGTTTTAAAAAAATTTTAAAAAAAGAAAATATTGGGTCTGAAATATCATTAGTGGTTGAAAATAATTTAAAACAATCAGGCTTATTTAATCCTCTTGATAAAAATGCATTTCTTCAAAAACCAGATATTGCAAATTTAAAACCAAGGTTTGAAGATTGGAACCTAATAAAAGCACAAGCTCTTGTAACTGGCAAGGTTACTCTTGTAGATGAAAAATTAAGAGTTGAATTTAGATTATGGGATGTTTTAGCCGGAAAGGAAATGATGGCTTTAGCCTTTACCACGGTCCCTACTAACTGGAGAAGAGTAGGGCACATAATTACCGATAAAGTCTACAAACGTTTAACAGGTGAAAAAGGATATTTTGATACTAGAATAATTTATGTTTCGGAAGAAGGTCCAAAAACTAATAGAATAAAAAAATTAGCAATTATGGATCAAGATGGTTTTAACAATAAGTTCTTAACATTAGGCAACGAACTAGTTTTGACACCAAGATTTAATCCTACAAATCAAATGGTTACTTATCTCTCTTATTTTAGAAACCTACCTAGAGTTTATTTACTTGATATTGAAACTGGCTTGCAAGAAGTGGTAGGTGATTTTCCTGGCATGACATTTGCACCAAGATTTTCTCCGGATGGAAAAAAAATTATAATGAGTTTTGCTGAAGGTGGTAATTCAGATATCTATACTATGGATCTTGAAAATAGAATTGTTGAAAGAATTACCAATCATCCTTCAATTGACACATCTCCATCATATTCTCCAGATGGAAAATATATTTGTTTCAATTCTGATCGAAGTGGATATCAACAAATTTATATAATGAATAGCAATGGAAAAAATGTAAAAAGAATTTCATTTGGAAATGGTTTGTACGGAACACCAGTCTGGTCACCTAGAGGAGATTTAATTGCTTTTACAAAATTACACAAAGGTAAATTTTATATAGGAGTGATGAGAACTGATGGAAGCGGAGAAAGACTTTTAACAGAAAATTTTTATCAAGAAGCACCGTCCTGGTCTCCAAATGGAAGGGTGTTGATTTTTTATAGAGAAACAAAAACTAACTCTAAGGGAGAGGGTTTTTCAGCTAAATTATGGTCTATTGATCTAACAGGATATAATGAAAAATTAGTAGAAACTGAGACTGATGCATCAGACCCATCATGGTCATCATTATTAACAAATTAAGACTTAATTAGCTTGATTTTTCACTTGAAACATCTATTTAGTTGTGAAAAAGTAAGCAATTCAAAATAAGGATTAAGGAGCAAAAAATGAACTTAAGTAAAATCTTAAAAAATATATTTTTAATTATGGTAGCAAGTATCGTTTTAACGGCTTGTGCAACACAAAAAAAATCAACAGGGAAAATGCAAGGCGATGTTTATACTGGAAAAGATACAGTTAAATATTTAGCTTCTGGAGTTGCGGATAGAGTTTTCTTTGCAACTAATGAGACAGTTTTAACAACTGCTTCAAGAGACACATTAAGAAAACAAGCGACATGGTTAAGAAAAAACTCTAAAATTAATGTAGTATTAGAAGGTCATGCTGATGAAAGAGGTACAAGAGAGTATAACTTAGCATTAGGTGAAAGAAGAGCTAACTCTGCAAAGGATTATTTGATGACTTATGGAATTTCTTCAAGCAGAATTTCAGTTTTAAGTTACGGTAAGGAAAGACCAGTAGATTCTGGATCCAACCCATTAGCCTGGTCTAAAAATAGAAGATCAGTAACAGTTAAAGCTAATTAATTAAAAGATTCGAAAAAAGACCCTAAGTAAAGAAATATTAGGGTCTTTTTTTTGCCATTATTATAATTATTACTCAATATTTATATGCTTGGTTATAAAAAAATAATTAAATTAAAATTAACAGTAATATTTGTTTTATTCAGCAGTGTTTGTTTTGCAGATAATCATAATTTAAAGGAAGTATTAGAATTAATCCAAAAAGATTTAAAAACTTTAGAAAAAGCAGTTTACTCGGGCTCTATAAATACAAGCACTAATTTAGAAAGCTTAGACAATCAAAACACAATTGACCAAAACTCAGAAGATGTTCTCACAAGACATTTATTAAAGCTATCTGAAATTGAGAATCAATTTCAAGAATTAACAAATAAATTTGAAAAAATAAATTTTAAACTAGATAAATTATCTAGTCGACTATCAAAAGTTCAAGCTGATAATCAGATAAGATTTCAAGATATAGAAAATGCCTTAGTATTGGGAGAGAGTGATCAAAAAATAAAATTTAAAAAAATAAATAAGAAAAAAAAATTTTTACCAGGGTCATCAGAACCACAAGATTTAGGGTCAATCTCATATAAAGATTTAGAAAATAATGAATCAGCTCAACAAACTCAGTCAATAGATACTACTGCAACAATAATTACAGAAATTTTTCAGACGGATGAAAAAATACTTCCTAACGAAACGCCAAAAAAACAATACGAGTTTGCCACTAGTTTTTTAAAAGTAGGTGATTACAGTACCGCAGAAAGAGCGTTCAGAGAGTTTGTAGTTACTAATCCAGAACACGATCTAGCAGGTAATGCTCAATACTGGTATGCTGAAACATTTAGAATTAGACAGCTTTATACAGATGCTGCTACAGCTTATCTTGAGGGATATCAAAAATACCCAAAAGGTGAGAAGGCTCCTATAAATTTATTAAAACTTGGTGTATCAATGGTTCAGATTGGAGAAAAAGCACAAGGCTGTAAGATGATAGATGGCGTAGAAAAACAATATCCTAAGGCAAATCAATCTGTGCTGCAAAAAGCAAAGTATGAATCAAAAAAGTTTGAGTGTAAAAAACAAAACTCATAAAAAAATTTTTAGCCACCTTAACGATAAAAAAATACTCAGAATATATAAAGTATTTGAAAATTCTTTAAATATTAATAAACAAAACTTTGCAGTAGCTGTCTCGGGTGGACCAGATAGTCTATCTTTGGCTTTTTTGGCAAAGTGTTTTTCATTAATACATAAGCTAGATGTTAAATATTTTATCGTTGACCATAAACTTCGAAGCGAATCATCATCTGAAGCAAAAACTGTTATCGATGTATTAAAAAAAATTAATATTAATTGTAAAATTTTAACTTGGAATGGAAAGAAACCAAAAGCAAATATTCAATCAATAGCAAGAGATAAAAGATACTCATTGTTGATTCAAGAATGTAAAAAAAATAAGATAAAAAATATTTTATTAGGTCACCATCTGGATGATTTATTTGAAAATTTTTTAATCAGAATTTTAAGAGGCAGTGGATTG
>CAJQSH010000008.1 GCA_905612505.1 uncultured Candidatus Pelagibacter sp.
ATCTGCAAACACTTTTACTCTACCGTGATATTTGTATATTCCTCTATCGAAGTAAATTTTGGTTATTTTTTTCTCTTGGGCTTTTTTAGCTAATTTTTCAGCTACAATTTTAGATAACTCAGTTTTATTTACTTTGTTCATAGCTTTTATATCTTTTTCAACTGAAGATGCTGAGAGAAGAGTTATATTTTTAACATCATCTATAATTTGTGCGGATATA
Organism: uncultured Candidatus Pelagibacter sp.; assembly: GCA_905612505.1. Classification (GTDB taxonomy): domain Bacteria; phylum Pseudomonadota; class Alphaproteobacteria; order Pelagibacterales; family Pelagibacteraceae; genus Pelagibacter. The sequence continues at coordinate 221 of CAJQSH010000008.1, forward strand.
TTTTTAGTTGATCTTGATATACTAAGTCTAAATCTATCAGGTGGAGAAACTTTTTTAACTTTATTGGTTACTCTGAATTTTTTTCTATCAATAGTTTGTAGTTTCATTATTTTTTCTTTCCTTCTTTTCTTAAAATATGTTGACCTTTTTCTCTTATACCTTTGCCTTTGTATGGTTCTGGTTTTCTAAAAGATTTTATTTTAGATACAACCATTCCAACCTGTTGTTTATCTGAGCCAATTACTTTTATAGTTGTTTGTTTTTCTACAACAATTTTAATTCCATCCGGGATATCAAAATTGATATCATGACTATATCCTAACTGTAGGTTTAACTGTTTTTCTTTTAAAGCAGCTCTATATCCCACGCCAACTAATTCAAGTATTTTTTCATAACCCGTACTAGATCCAATTACAGCATTATTTATTAAACTTCTGTTCATCCCCCATAGTCTTTTTGAGTCCTTATCAATTTTTTTTGGTTTAATAGATATTTCTTTGCCTTCTGTCACATCAAGGTTGAACATTTCTAAATCAATATTTAGAGATTTTTTACCTAGTGGTCCCTCTATATTAAGGACATTACCAGATAAAACAGCTTTAACTTTTTCAGGTATTGAAATATTTATTTTACCAATTTTAGACATTAAAATACCTTACAAATTATTTCGCCACCGACTTTTTGTTTTCTTGCATCTATATCTGTCATCACACCTTTTGGGGTTGATACAATTGCAATTCCTAATCCACCGTTAATTTTTGGAAGGCTATCAGCGCTAGAAAAAATTCTTCTGCCGGGTTTTGAAACTCTTTCAAAAGTACTAATTACAGGATTTCCTGAATAATATTTTAAATCAACTGATAAAATTGGCTTTTTGGTTTCATTATCAATCTTGTAATCTTTTATAAAACCTTCATTTTTTAAAATATCAGCAATTTTAGCTTTAAAATTAGACGAAGGTAATGCAACTTTTTTATGATTCCTCATTAGTGCATTTTTAATTCTTGCAATCATATCTCCTATTGGGTCACTTAAACTCATATATTCCTTTCTACCAGCTTGACTTTGTCATGCCTGGAATTAAACCATGCAATCCTAAGTCCCTTAAAGCTATTCTTGATATTTTTAATTTTCTATATACACCGTGAGGTCTTCCAGTTATTTGACATCTGTTCATGACCCTGTTTTTTGCAGAGTTTCTTGGTAAATTAGATAATTTTTGTTGAGCTTTAAATCTTTCTTCTAATGATATTTTTTTATCCATTACAATTTTTTTCAAAGCTTTTCTTTTTTTGAAAAGTCTATCAGAAAGTTTAATTCTCTTATTGTTTTTATTAATTGCGCTTACTTTAGCCATTATTAATTATCCCCTTTTTTTATGAATGGAAAATTCAATTTTTCTAAAAGTGCATGACTATGATCCTTATTTACTGCAGAAATTACAACAACGATATCAAGACCTCTAATTTTATCAATACGATCAAAGTTTACCTCAGGAAAAATTATATGTTCTTTAACACCAAATGTGTAATTTCCAAATTTATCAAAACCATTTGCTGACAGTCCTCTAAAGTCTTTAATCCTAGGCAGAGCGATATTAACTAATCTGTCGATAAATTCATACATTTTATTACCTCTTAGTGTAACTTTTAACCCAGCATTAGTTCCTTTTCTAGTTTTAAAGTTAGCAACAGATTTTTTGAATTTAGTAATTATTGGCTTCTGACCTGCTAATTTTCCTAGGTCTTCCTCGCATGATTTTACAGTTTTTGCATCATTTCCGTCTAAACCTAATCCCATATTTAAAACAATTTTAACTAACTTAGGGCTCATAAAGGTATTTTTAAATCTTAATTTTTCTTTAAGAGCTGGTTGTATTTCTTTGTAATAAAGTTCTTTTAATCTTGGTGTCATTTCTTAGCCTCAGTTTTTTTAGATTTTACTTTTTCATTAATAACAGCAATATTTGAAATGTGGATAAAGCTTTCTTTAGAAACTATTCCACCTTTCTTTTCTTTTGTTGTTTTAACATGTTTTTTCACAATATTAATTCCTTGAACTTTTGCTCTATTGTTTGGTCTATCAATTTCAATAATTTCTCCTTCTTTTTTTTTATCTCTTCCGGTTAATATTCTAACTTTTAAACCTTTTTTAATCATTCTATAAAACCTCTGGAGCCAATGAAATTATTTTCATTTGACCTCTATTTCTTAATTCTCTGGTAACAGGACCAAAAATTCTTGTTCCAACAGGTTCACCTTTATCATCAACTAAAACAGCAGCATTGTTATCAAATTTTACCTTAGTACCGTCTTCTCTATGAATCCCTTTTTTAACTCTAACAACTACAGCTTTATGAACAGATCCTTTTTTAACTTTCCCTTTTGGAATTGCCTCTTTTACTGCAATAACGATGGTGTCACCAATACTTGCATATCTACGTTTAGATCCACCTAAAACTTTAATACATTCAATTCTTTTTGCACCAGTGTTGTCAGCAACTAATAATTCGGTTTGTACTTGTATCATTTTGATCCTTCCATTACTTGAAATTTTTTATTTTTAGAAAAAGGCTTACTTTCAATAATTGAAACCTTATCACCTGTTTTAAATTTATTATTTTCATCATGAGCATTATATTTTTTTCTAACTTTGACTACTTTTTTAAGTACCGGGTGAGAATACTTTCTTTCAACTACTACAGTAATTGTTTTGTTGGGTTTGTCGCTTACAACTACTCCTGTTAATATTTTTTTAGGCATTCAATTTCCCTCTAAGTAATGTTTTTAATCTTGCTATTGTTTTTTTTGATTGTCCTATTCTAGAAGGATCTGTAATTTGGGCGTTAACTCTTTGAAATCTAAAATTAAACAAATCTTTTTTCAATTTATCAATGTGCTTTATCGCTTCATCTTTAGTTAATTTTTTTAATTCGTTTTTTTTCATATTAAGAAATTCTCTTTATAAATTTAGTTTTAATTGGTAATTTTGCAGAAGCTTTATATAATGCTTCTTTTGCAACTTCTTCCGAAACACCATCTATTTCGAATAAAATTCTGCCTGGTTTAACTCTACATGCCCAATATTCTGGGGCACCTTTACCTTTACCCATACGAACTTCAACAGGTTTTTTAGAAACTGGAATATTTGGAAAAATTCTTGTCCATACACGTCCTTGTCTTTTCATATGTCTAGTTAATGCTACTCTTGCTGCTTCAATTTGTTTTCCAATAATTCTCTCTGGTGCCATAGCTTTTAAGGCGTAGGATCCATAATTGATAGAACTTGCTCTAGTAGCTGTTCCATGAATTCTACCTTTGTGAGCTTTTCTATATTTTGATCTTACTGGCTGTAACATAAT
>CAJQSH010000009.1 GCA_905612505.1 uncultured Candidatus Pelagibacter sp.
CGGTTTATTTTTCTTTATTATTGCTATGTTAAAAATTATAAACTTCAATTTTTTAAGATCTTTTTTTTTAAGCGGTGAATTTTTTATAATAATTTTAATAACCATTTTATTTTTTCACAACTTTTTTAACTATACACATTATGAAAAATCAAAAAAAACTAGATTGGATGAGAAAAATTTAATTGTAAAAATTGAAAATGATCAACAATTATTTAATAAAAATGATGAAATACTTTTATTTGATACCAATATATTTACCTACTTAACAATTAAAGATTTTAAAAACTTTACAATTGTCCCAAATACATTTTGGACTTCAAGAAATTTTAACATAGTGGAAAATAATATTATTAATTCTTTCAATATTTTAGGCATAGATAAAAATGAATTTATAAATATTTTTAAAAATGAACATATAGGTAATCGAATTATAAATAATCATGCAGTAAAATATTTTGGTTTTAAATATTTGGCTAACAATAATATAAATTTTAATGATACTGATAACTATACAAAAAAAGAAAATGAGATCATTTCGTTAACTAGTCCATTTGTAACACAGATAATTATGCCTCAAGGGGAATTGCTGAGAATTAAAAATAGATTTATCAAGAAAAAAAATAAAATTACAAAACCTAAAATAATTATATTGAATAATAATAGTGAAATAACAAAAAAACATAGAATTAATATGAGTGAATATTGCTTAAGTTATGCAAATGATACATTTATTGTTTATAAAAATATCTTATACTGTAAATAGACATTATGAAAAAAATATCAATTATTACCCCCTGTTATAATGAAGAAGAAGGATTAATTGATTGTACAAATAGTATTAAAAAATTGTTTTCTAATGATTTGAAACATTACGACTATGAACACATAATTTGTGACAATAACTCTAATAGAAAAACAATCACAATATTAAGAGAAATTTCAGCAAATAATAATAAAATTAAAGTTATTCTGAATGCAAAAAACTATGGGTCAGTAAAATCAACTTTTAATGGAATCAAAAATAGTACTGGTGATGCTGTTGTATTATTTTTTCCTGTTGATATGCAGGATCCTCCTGAAAAAATTCCTGAATTAATTAAAAAATGGGAAAATGGATTTGACTTTGTCATTGGTTGTAGAGAACAACGAGAAGAATTAATCATTATGAAATCTATTAGAAAATTTTTCTATTTAGTTTTGAAAAAATTTTCTAAAAATAAGATACCCCTCAATGTTTCAGATTTTCAATTAGTTGATAAAAAAATAATTGATAAAATTGTAAAATTGAAAGATAATTTTCCATTTATACGAACCCTAGCATTTGAGTACAGTGACAACTTCGATACGATTAATTATACCTGGAAAAAAAGAACTTTTGGCAAATCTAAAGAACCATTAAAAGATTATATTAATTCAGCTATGAATGGATTAATTTCAGTTAGTGATGCTCCATTTAGATTAATATTAATAGCAGGTTTTATTGTTTCTTTATTATCATTATCTTATGGCGTATTTGCTATTTTTTACAATTTATTTGCTCAATCAGGTCTTGAAAAAGGAATGCCTACGTTGCTAGTTTCTATATTGATTTTTTCTGGATTACAGCTTTTAGTGCTTGGGTTTTTGGGCGAATATATAACGTCGATTCACAATCAAATAAAAAAAGATATAGAGATTAATATAAAAGAAAAAATAAATTTTTGATTTAAACTGTTTTTAAAATTAATTTAATTTTATTACACACATTAACTATATCGCTTTTTGTCAAACAAACTCCGCTAGGTAAATTTATAGCTCCCTCACCAATTAAAGAAGAATTTTGATTTTTTTTATCTTTATTGTGTTTTCCCCAAATTTTAAACGATGAAAGTTCAGGAAAAACTGGTCTTGTATCAATTTTATATTCATAAAGTTTATCAATAAAAAATTTTCTCGAACAGTTAATTTTCTTATTAAGATAAATACTAGTCATCCAATAAATACTTTTTGTATTAGCACTTTCTATATTTAGAAATATATTTTTGACACCTTTAAGTTCGTGATGGTACCATTCAAATATTCTTCTTTTAAGCGCTATAAGCTCATTAATTCTCTCTAATTGAGCTAAAGCTAAAGCTGCTTGTATATTTGACATTTTAAATTTTACACCTTCTGAATCAATAACAAATGTCTTTTTTTCATTTCTACCTTGATTTGAAATTTTTAAAGCTTTTTTGTAAAGTTTATAATTATTTGTCACCAACATACCACCCTCACCTGAAACAAGTAATTTTGCACCTTGGAAACTAAAAGCTCCGAATTCACCAAATGTACCACATTTTTTTCCATTAAATTTAGCACCTATAGCAGGAGCTGCGTCCTCAAGAACAAAAAGTTTATATTTCCTAGCTATGCTTATAATTTTTTTCATGCTAGCAGGTTGTCCGTACAAATGAACAGGCATAACTGCTTTTGTTTTTTTAGTGATCAATTTTTCAAAAGATCGTGTATCTAAAGTCCAATCATTAATTGAAATATCGGCAAATACGGGAGTTGCACCAACATAGGATATGGCTTTAGCTGTCGCCACCCAAGTTATATTTGGCACAATAACCTCGTCTCCTTTTTTTATACCAAGACTCATTAATGCTATTTGCATTGCTCCAGTGCAGCTAGAGGTGGCTATGGCATATTTACATCCTAAGTATTTAGCAAATTTTTTTTCTAATTTGTTAAGGTACTCGGAGGCTTTTTTGTTCCATCCATAAGTAACCGCATCATTTACATAAAAAATTTCTTTTTGTGAAATTGAAGGACCTGCAGTTAATGTAAATCCATTAATTTTGTTTGTAAGATTATTATTAAATATCATTGAGGTAAAATATTCATCATTGTTCTTTTGATTATCAAAAATTTCAAAATTATTCTTTAGATAAAAATTTATGGCTCTGTTGTTATTATGTAAAACTTTAAGTGTTATGTTATTTATATAAAAAGTTGAGTTGGCCCATTTTAATAGTGTTTTTAATGTATCAGAAAAAATTTTTTTATTTTTATTTTTTTCTCCTTTAAGAACATTATCAATTTCAAAATTTAGATTTTTATTAAAACAATTAGCAAAACCAATATGTCCAATTGGTATATTTCCATTTTTCATTACTATAAATAATAATTTATCAGTTCTTTCTAATACGCTTTTTTTTAACCATTCTTTTGTTTTAGAAAATGTTGTTTTTATATTAGGTCGGTATGTATGGGAATACTTATTTCTCCAATCAGTAAACTTTTGAATAATTAAATCATCACTTGAATGTAAATTACATAATGGCACTAAAAAATAACCTTTGTTATTTTGAATTTCGATTGATTTTAAGAATAAATCTTTATGATTTTTGTTATATTTTAAAAAATTAAAAATATTTTTTATACTTTTGGTATAATCTTGATAGGAAATATTATTATTTTTTTTATTTTGGACCATATTTTTTTAAAAGATAATCTTTTGAACCTACGTCGTAAATACATTTAGCAGAAATATACTTATTTTTTACTAATATATTATTCTTATAATTTATCAATGCTTCATTAACCCACGATCCAAAACCACCATCTAGAAAATGATCTTCTACAGTAACTATATTGGTAAATTTTTTAACAGAATCAAAAAAAATTTTTTTTGTTTTCATGCCCCATGCAGGTAATGAATATAATGAGTAATTTTTATATTTGCCTTTTATCATATTCTTAGCAATCTCTTGAGTTTTGCCAGTTATAATAATAGCATTAGTTTTTGAACCTTTAATTATTTGCAAAAGCTTACCTGGTCGAACTAATGTTTTTTTTTCATCTCCACCTTGAGGTATTTCATCTTTATCTAGTCTTAAATAAGATGGTTGAGGGTTTTTAATTATGTAGTCTAGAGAATTAATCAATTCGTTGTTGTTTCCAGGTGAAAAAATTAGCATATTAGGAAAGGATCTCATTAAAGCGTAATCTTGTAGTGCATGATGCGAATAGCCTAGGTTTCCATATCCAAGACCAGATCCAACTGAAACTATTGTTACAGGAAGATTGTGATAATCAATATCATTTCTGATTTGTTCAGCACACCTGAAGGTACTAAAGTTAGCTATAGAATATACGAATGTGTGGCTTTGCTCAGAAGCTATCCCGGCTGACATACCCATCATATTTTGCTCAGATACACCCGCGTTTAAAAAACGTTTGGGATAATTATTACTAAATGGCTCTACTACATTATAGCCTAAGTCATTAACTACTAAATAAATATTTTTTTTCTTTTTATTTAATCTAGTCAATTCTTTTATAAAAATTTTACGCATATTTTTTTTCTATTTCTTTTAATGCTCTTGATAACTCTACTTGATTTGGGTTTTTATAATGCCATAAATTATTATTTTCCATAAAACTTACACCTTTACCTTTAATCGTATTAGCAATTAATACTTTAGGTTTGTTTAATGATTTTTTTTTTAAGAAATTAATAATTTCATCCACAGAGTGACCATTAATACTATAAACATTACATCCAAATGATTGAAATTTACTTTTTAGTGGCTCAATATTCATTACTTTTTTAACAAAATCCATACTTTGAATTTTATTATAGTCAATAATAATATTTAAATTATCTAATTTATGGTGACTTGCAAATAATAAACTTTCCCATGTAGTGCCCTCATTGATTTCACCATCACTCATTAGAACAAAAACTTTATTACTTTGGTTATTGGTTTTAAATTTAATTGCCTTACCTACCGCTAAAGGCAAACCATGCCCTAATGATCCGGTAGAAAACTCAACACCATTTACCTTGCTACTTACATGGTTCATTAAAATTGTTCCATTTGAACCAAATGATTTTAAAGTTTTCAAAGAAATAAATTTTTTTTCATATAGGATTGAATATAAGGCCAGAGCTGCGTGTCCTTTGCTTAAAATAAACCTATCTTTTTTTTTTAATACACCACTATACAAGGCAACTAGAATTTCAACTATTGAAAGACAACTACCAATATGAGAGGATTTAGCTTTAAAGGTTAAATTTAAAATATTAGATCTAATATTTTTAATAATGCTGTTAAATTTTTTTTTCACTTAAATTATATTTTTAAACTTTAAAATTATATTATGTATATATTTAATATCAGGTTTTGTTAGACCATGATGACATCCAATTAAAAGACCATATTTCATTATATAGTCAGAATTTACAAATGAATTAAGACT
>CAJQSH010000010.1 GCA_905612505.1 uncultured Candidatus Pelagibacter sp.
TTTTATCAAGAGAAACTGCGGCTACTCTATCGACGGAGTCTAAAAATAGTTTTAGATCTATTTCTAATTTTTTTTGATTATTTTTGGGTATTACCTGAATATAGTTAGGAAACTTTCCATCAATCAGTTTTGATATTAAAACACTGTTATTAAATTCAAATTTAATTTTTGATTTAACATTTGATATCTCAACATCACCATCATAATTTTCTAATAGTGAGCATAATTGAAATATTGTTTTTTTAGGCAATATAATTGGCTCGAATTCGATTTTTTGATCTAATTTAATTTTTGATATTGACATTCTATGACTATCTGTAGCTGCAGCAGTTAAAAAAAAAAAATCCTCTGTTTGTGTTTGATGAAAAAAAATCCCACTTAAGTAATGTCTGGTTTCATCATTTGAAACTGAAAATCTGCATTTATTAAGTAATTTTAATAATTGTTTTGATTTAATTGAAAATTTATTTTCATTAAAATTTTCATCAGTTAATGGAAATTCAGTTGCACTTATACAGTTTAAATTAAAAATAGATTTTTCTGATTCAAGTTGAAGCTTGTTAATGTCAGTTAAAGATAAGTTGATTTTTTTTCCTGAAGAAAATTTTCTAATAATATCATACATTATCGAAGACGTTGTCGTGGTGCTTCCTTCTTCAATAATTTCTACATTATTAATTTGATGAATAAATATTAAATCTAGATCAGTTGCTGTAATTGTTAGTTTTGAATTACTGGCACTCAATAAAATGTTTGATAAAATTGGAAGTGTACTTCTTTTTTCAATTACGCCTTGGCAATAATTTAATGCCTGCTGCAAGTCTTGTTGATTAACGTTAAATCTCATTTTCTTTATTATATAATATCTGATTTTTTATGTTATTTATATTGTTAGTCATTTCTTGATTATTTTCTTTTAATTTTTCAATTGTTTTAACCGAATGTATAATTGTAGTGTGGTCTCTATTGGAAAATTCTCTGCCAATTTCAGGTAATGATTTTGATGTTAGGATTTTTGTTAGATAAATTGCAGTTTGTCTTGGTCTTACTAGATATCTAGATCTTCTTGAAGAAAGCATTTCATTTTTACTTATTTTAAAAAATTTACATACTGTAGACTGAATTAAATCTATGGTAATCTTATTTTCTGCAAGGTTTAATAAATCTTTCAAAACTACTTTAACTTCAGATAAATTTGGTACCTTGTTATATATTCTAGAAAATGAAACTACTCTATTAATTGCTCCAACTAATTCTCTAATGCTGGTTGTAATTTCAGAGCTAATAAATTTTTGTATTTCTTCCGAGATATTTATTTGATTAGAATAAAAAATATTTAATTCCTCTGTTTTTTGCTTAACTATCTTACTTCGTAGCTCATAATCGGGTTTTTGAATATCAACAACTAGTCCACCTGCAAATCTTGATTTAATTCTTTCTTGAATTCTAGATAATTTATTTGGAGCTCTGTCTGCAGAAATTATAATTTGTGATCCCTTGTCCAACAAAGCATTATAGGTATGAAAAAACTCTTCTTGCATTGCTTCCTTGCCATTCATGAATTGAATATCATCAATTATTAGAATATCTGTATTTCTAAAATACTCCTTAAACTTGACCATATCATTTGCTTTAATTGATTTTACAAATTGGTACATAAACCTTTCGGCTGAAATAAACATAACTTTATTTTTTTCTTTTAACGTAATGCCAATGGAATTTAATAGATGAGTTTTTCCCATCCCAACACCTCCATATATATAAAGTGGATTATAATGAGAAATATTATCTGAGACTTTTTGAGATGCTTCATATGCTAACTTATTACTTGATCCAGTAATAAAGTTATCAAATCTTTTATTTGGGTCAATTCTATTATACTGTAAATATGTATCCTTAATAAAAGATACATTTTCATCTTTTTCTATAGATTTAATATCTTCTTGAGTTTCGTCATTTAAATTTTTTTCAACAATCTTAAACTCAATTCTAGTAAGATCTTTTTTATACACCTTAACAATTTGTAAAATTTGGTCCAAATATCTTGAAGTGATCCAGTCTCTTATAAACCTTGTTGAAACTGATAACATAATATAATTATTCATTTCTTCTACAAAATTTATTTTTCTAAGCCAACTTTCATATACATCGCTACCAAGTTTATTCTTCAAATCTTTTTGAATAACACTCCAGTCTAAACTCTCAGAAAGTGTATTTTTTATATTTTGTGTTAGATTTTTATTAAACATAATTTTATAAGAATAAACTCAGTTAGAACCAAAATGAAATTTATGCAATAAATAATTTTACTAATTAAAAAATAAATAAACTTTCTAGGTGAATCATCTTCTAAGTGTATTTATTTAAATAAAAGATTTTTAGCCGTATTCTTTATTTTTTTAAAAA
>CAJQSH010000011.1 GCA_905612505.1 uncultured Candidatus Pelagibacter sp.
TAGACAAAAATCACTGATAAGTGATATTGTAAGTGGTGGTATTTTTGGTTTAGGTGGCAATGGTTATATTTTGGCCATAATTGCAATGCAAAACCTTTTAAAAAGATGAAAATAGATAAAAATATAATTAAAGAATTAACAGATTGTCTTAATGAGTTTAATTTAACTGAAATTGAATATACAGAAAAAGACACTAAAATAAAAGTTTCAAAATCATTCTCAACTAATTCTAATCAAACTGTAAGTTCCGCTAGCTCTAGTATCGTAGCTGATCAGAATCAAAATAAATCAATTTCAGGAACTAAAATTACTTCACCAATTATTGGTACTGCTTATCATTCTCCAGAACCGGGTGCTAAAAAATTTGTTGAAATTGGAAAAAAAATTAAAAAAGGTGATACGATTATGATTATTGAAGCTATGAAAACAATGAATCGTGTTCCATCTACATCAGATGGAACTGTAAAAGAAATTTGTGTAGAAGATGGTCACCCTGTTGAGTTTGGTCAAACTATCATAATCTTAGACTAATGTTTAAAAAAATCTTAATTGCAAACCGAGGAGAAATTGCAGTTAGAGTTATCCGTGCTTGCAAGGAATGGGGAATAGCTACAGTTGCAGTTCACTCTGATGTTGATAGAGAAAGTATGCATGTAAGAATGGCTGATGAAAGTGTCTGTATTGGATCTCACCAACCTTCGAATAGTTATTTAAATGTACCTGCTTTAATGTCTGCAATTGAACTTACAAAAGCAGAGGCCGTCCACCCTGGTTATGGTTTTTTATCTGAAAATGCAAACTTTGCTAGAGTGTTAGAGGAAAATAAAATAAAATTTATTGGTGCATCTTCAAAATTGATAAAAATGATGGGTGACAAAATTCAGGCAAAAAAAATTGCCAAAGAATATGGATTACCTGTTATCGAAGGATCTGAGGGAGGTGTAACCAATGTAAAAGAGGCAAAAGAACTTTGTAAAAAAATAGGTTTTCCTATTTTAATTAAAGCGTCTGGTGGCGGTGGCGGTAAAGGAATGAAAATTGTTCATAAAGAGGAAGAGTTTGAAATCTCATTTTCAGCGGCTAAATCTGAAGCAAAAAAATATTTTGGAAATGATGAAGTTTATATTGAAAAATTTTTTCAAAATCCAAGACATATAGAAGTTCAGGTGTTATCTGGTAAAAATCGAACAATTCACCTTCATGAAAGAGATTGTTCTGTTCAAAGAAGACATCAAAAATTAATTGAAGAAACTCCCAGTCCTGTCTTAACTGACAAAATTAGAAATGATTTATTTGAAAAAACTGTAAACATGGTGAGCAAAATAGGCTATGAGGGCGCGGGAACTGTTGAATTTATTTATGAAGATGAAAAATTCTATTTTTTAGAAATGAATACCAGAATTCAAGTTGAGCATCCTGTAACAGAGATGGTAACTGGAATTGATATTATAAAAGAACAAATTTCGATTGCATTTACAGGCGAAACGGCATTGAAACAAAGCGATATAGTTCCAAGAGGTCATGCAATTGAATGTAGAATTAATGCTGAAGATGCAAGTAAAAACTTTCAGGCATCACCCGGAACAATAAGTATGTGTCATCAGCCATCTGGTTTTAGAACAAGAGTTGATGGTGCAATATTTCAAGGTTATAAGGTTACACCTTATTACGACAGTATGATTTGCAAAGTAATTGTCCAAGGAAGAAATAGAACAGAAGCAATTCAAAGAATGAATCGATCGTTAGATGAATTTGTAATCGAAGGTATAACAACTACAATACCGCTTCATAAAATATTACTAAACCATAAAAAATTTATTAACTCTGATTTTAATGTAAGTTGGTTAGATAATGAAAAAGTTATTTAATAACATTTAGTTAACCAAATATCATAAACAGGATGATCAAAAGGGTTTATTGTGGGGCTTGATGAAAAAGTCCAACCATTAAATACAAAAACTTCATCATTATCAACATTGGTTAAATCTTTAACCTGAAGATAGGCTGTGATTTCAGGGTTGTCATCAAATTCTGAATTTTTACATTTTAAACTTTTAATTAAAAGATTTTTGAATTTTGTTTCTTCTCCTATCTTTATCTTTAAAAGATTATTTTTAGAACTAACTTTATCTAAAATTTTAATTTCTACATATTTACCTTCAAGTATTTCTTGACTCTCTAAAGCTAAAATAGGAAAGATTAAATTTACAATAATAAAATAAAGTAAAATTATTAAAAAATTAACTTTTCCAAGTAGTATATTTTTTTTTAATTTCATTATTGTTTTTGTTTGGATGGTAAGCATTTACTGTTCCAGTTTGATTAAACAGATGTGGTTTCTGCCACGCATACTTTTTTAAATCATGGTTATTTTCTATTTTATTATTTGTAAAGTGAATCCATGAATACCATTCATTGGGTATTTTTGAGGCATCTATCTCACCACTATAAATAATCCATCTTTTACGAGACTTACTCTCATAGTATTTGTTACCAAAGGAATCGCTTCCTATTAATTTTCCAAAAAATATTGTTTTTAATTTAGTTCCAAGTGTCTCTTGATTCCACCAAATGAAAATTTTTTTTAAAAGTGTCAACATTTATTTTTACTGATTGTTCAATTTAAAATTGTATAATTTAAATTAGACTAAAGTATAGTTTTGTATATAAATTAATTATCATAAGATTCAAAATAAATTTTAATTGAAGGAAAAATGGCAAAATACTTAGTAGAAACTTATTACACTTGTAGTTTTAAAGTTAACCATTATTTGGATGATGTTAATGAAACTGAATTAGCAAATCTAGAAAAGAGAGATGATGGAAAATTTGAAGTTTTAGATGTCAAGCTTGATACTAGAAAAACTAAGAGCTTAGACCCTAATAATAAAACAATAGAAAATAAGAATTTAAATATCATATCTGCACAGAATCAACCTAGAGTTATCTCAAAGGATAACAATGCAACTTTCGTTAAAAAGATTAATGAGGGTGTGGGTAAAAGATTTTGTATGCCAGATAGAAGAAAAGGATACATACAAAAAGCAACAATTGGGGATCACAAAGTATATTTGCACACTGGTGAATATGAAGATGGGAAAATAGGAGAAATTTTCATCGACACGAGTAAAGAGGGAGAGTTGGTAAAAGCTTTAATGAATAACTTTGCAATAGCAATATCGCTTGGCCTTCAATATGGTGTACCTTTAGATGAATTTATTAGCGCATATGTTGATACAAAATTTGAACCGTCAGGAAAAGTGCACGGAAATGACAGAATATTAAGCGCTTCATCAATCCTAGATTATATTTTTAGAGAGTTAGCAATCTCATATCAAAATAGAGAGGATTTAGCACATACTCCAACAATTGGTGGGTCAGATATAGGTTCTTCTGAGGATGAAAATACTGATAGTCAAAACCAATTACTAAAAATAGTAAAAGATATTACCAGTAAAGGATTTGTCAGGAATAATTATAAAAAAAATCTTGTAGATTTATCTGATATTAAAATTAATTTAAAAGGTAAAAAGTAATATTATTTTTTAGCTTTTATAGCTAAACCTAACTCTTTTAGTTGTTCTTCATCTATTTCTGATGGTGCATTCATCATTAAATCTTGTGCATTTTGATTCATTGGAAACATTGTAACTTCTCTTATATTTTTTTCATTTGCTAGTAGCATGACAATTCTATCAATACCAGGCGCTATACCGCCATGAGGAGGAGCTCCAAAGCTTAAGGCATTAATCATACCACTAAATTTTTTATCGACTTGTGCCTTGTCGTAACCAGCAATTAAAAAAAGTTTATACATTAACTCTGGTATATGATTTCTAATTGCTCCAGAAGACAACTCTATTCCATTACAAACAATGTCATATTGGTATGCTTTTATATCCAACGGATTATCAAAATTTAAATTTTTAATATTTCCCTGTGGCATTGAAAAGGGATTATGACTAAATTTAATTTTATTTGTTAACTCATCTTTTTCAAACATTGGGTAGTCAACTATCCAGCAGAATGCAAAAATGCTATCATCTATCAACTCCAAATCTTTTGCTATTTTGTCTCTTGCTTGAGAGGTAATTTTCTCAACATCATTAATTTTTCCACAAGCAAAAAACACACTATCTCCTTCTTTTGCCCCTGTGGTATTCATAATTTCATCTAACGCTTCAGTTGAAAAAAATTTTCCAACAGGTCCTTTTGCTGAAGTTTTTTTATTTTTTTCTAATGTAAAATAAGCCAAACCAGATGCTCCCTGCTCTTTAGCCCACTTATCTATATTATCAAAAAAACTTCTAGGTTTATCTTTTGTATTTTTTGTTACAATACATCTTACTTTTGATCCAGTTTTAACTAGTTTTTTAAATATTTCAAAAGTTATATCTTCTCTAGTAAAAATATTTGTTAAATCATAAATTAATAGGGGGTTTCTTAAATCTGGTTTATCTGATCCATACTTTGTCATTGATTCCTCATAAGATATTCTGGGAAATTTTTCATGCATTAATTTTTTTAAGGAAAATTTCTTAAACAGATTTATTATCAATTTTTCAACTACTGCGAACACATCTTCTTGCTCAACAAAAGACATTTCTAGATCTAATTGATAAAACTCACCTGGGCTTCTATCGGCTCTAGCATCTTCATCTCTAAAACATGGTGCTATTTGAAAGTATTTATCAAACCCTGATACCATTATTAATTGTTTAAATTGTTGGGGTGCTTGTGGTAGAGCATAAAATTTTCCAGGATTTAATCTACTTGGAACTAAAAAATCTCTAGCACCTTCTGGGCTTGAGGATGTTAATATTGGAGTTTGAAATTCTAAAAAACCTAATTTAAACATTTCACTTCTTATAAATGAAATTACTTTTGATCTTAAAATAATATTATCATGAATTTTTTTTCTTCGAAGATCTAGAAATCTATATTTTAACCTAATTTCTTCAGAATATTCTTGGTCACTAAAAACAGGCATTGGTAATTCTTTGCATTTTCCAAGTACTTCAAAAGAATTTATGTTGACTTCAATTTCTCCTGTTAGAAGTTCTAAATTAATAGTTTCTTTGCTTCTTTCAATAACTTTTCCATTTACCTTAACTACACTTTCTAACTGAATTTTTTCTAATTGTTTAAAATTAGGATTACTTTTATCAATAATACATTGTGTAATTCCGTAGTTGTCTCTTAAATCAATAAACAAAAGGTTGCCATGGTCTCTTTTTTTATTAATCCATCCTGAAAGAGCAATTTCTTGACCATTGTTTTTTTTCTTTAATTCACTACAATTATGGGTTCTATATTTATTCATTTTAATCTTTT
>CAJQSH010000012.1 GCA_905612505.1 uncultured Candidatus Pelagibacter sp.
TAAATGTCATTGAATCAGGATACCAAGTTGCATTAATGGCTCCTACAGAAATATTAGCTAGACAACATTTTATATTAGCTAAAAAATTATTTCCTAAAAAATTAAACATAAAATTATTATCAAGTAAAAGTGAGACTTCAGAAAAGAAAAAAATTACCAAAGAATTAAAAAATAATGAAATCCGTATGATCTTTGGAACACATGCTATTTTTCAAAAAAAAATTATATTTTCAAAGCTTGGTTATATAATAATAGATGAACAGCATAAATTTGGTGTAAGACAACGGAAATTATTGTCTGACAAAGGTGGAAAAAATTGTGATATACTTTTAATGTCTGCAACACCCATACCAAGAACTTTAACAATGTCTATATATGGTGATATGGATATTTCATTAATTCAAGAAAAACCTAACCATAGAAAAGAAATTAAAACATATAGTAAGCTTGAAAGTAAAATTGATGATGTCATTAAATTTGTTAAAAAAGAAATCAATGATGAAAATCAAGTTTTTTGGGTTTGTCCTTTAATTGAAGAGTCAAAAAAAATTGATCATCAATCAGCCGTGAAAAAATTTGAATATCTTAATAAATTATTTCCCAATAAAGTTGGTTTGTTACATGGAAGAATGGACCATGATGAAAAAGAAGAAATACTCAATAAATTTCTTAATAAAGAATTTCTTATACTTGTATCAACAACAATAATAGAAGTCGGAATTGATTTTCCAAATGCCAATGTTATGATTATAGAAAATGCAAATAAATTCGGCCTATCACAATTACATCAATTAAGAGGCAGAGTGGGAAGAGGCAACAAACAAGCAAGTTGTATTTTAATGTTTAAATCAAATTTAAGTAATAACGCAAAAAAAAGAATTAATATTTTAAAAGAATCTAATGATGGTTTTTTAATATCAGAAGAAGATATGAAGTTAAGAGGTTTTGGTGATTTATTGGGTTTTAAACAAAGTGGAATTAAAAATTTTAGACTAGCTGATCCAGTCCATAATGAAGATTTATTTATATTGGCAGAAAAAGAAATTAAAATAATGGAAGAAAAAAAGACTGATCTAAAGAAATATAAATCTTTATTAAAACTATATGATCAGGCAGATATAATTAATGATATAGTTTAAATTTTAGGATTAGAAGTTCCTGCAGAAACTATAAATTTTGAAGCTTCTTCAAAAGTCATATCTAAATATATAACATCTTCCTTTGGAAACATTAATAGAAAACCACTGGTAGGGTTTGGGGTTGTTGGTACAAAAACATTTATTAATTTTTTCTTTGTTTTATTTTTTATCTCACCTTGGTTTTCTTTTGTTGCAAACCCTACTGCCCAACATTCTTTTCTAGGGTATTCAATCAAAACTACACTTTTTTTGTTTCCATCTTGTTTTGTAAAAGATTCAGTCATTTGACCAAGTGCAGAATATATGGTTCTTAGTATTGGTATACGCTTGAATAAATCATCTATGATTTGTAAAAATTTTTTACCTAAAAACGATAATGACAGACCACCAATTATAGTAATAAATATTACAGTTAAAACTATTTCTAAACCAGGGATAGAGAAAGAAAGATATGAATTTGGGTTTAGGCCAACTGGAATTAATTTAGCTGATATGTTAATTAAAAATTTGCTTAGATATAAAGTAAAACCAATGGGCAATAAAACAACAACACCAGTAAAAAAATAATTTCTTAATCTTAAAGCTATAGATTTTTTTTTCTTATGTTTCATGAATCCTTAATGGTAGTTAGAATAAATAACAAATGTGACTAAAACTATAAAAAGATTAAATAATATTTTATTGTTTAAATTCATATATTTAGTAATTATATATTTATCAAAATTTTATTTAAATGAATAGAAGAAAATTTATAAGTTATGTGGGATGTGGCTGTTGTGGTTTTGTTATGAATGCATGTACTACTACCCCAATTACTAAAAGAAAGCAACTAAGCTTAATTTCTGAAACAAGATTAAATGAACAGGCAGCAAATATTTACGAAAAAATTAAAGATAAAGAAAAAATGAGTGATGATAAAAAAACACTTAAAAGTATAAAAGAAATTGGAAAAAGGATGGAAGATTCTATTAGTGAATATTTCACACAAACTAATTTAAGTGATCCTACAGCAAATTTTCAATGGGATTATATTTTAATTGATAATAAGAAAATTAAAAATGCATGGTGCATGCCTGGTGGAAAAATTGCTATATATACTGGGATGCTTGATGTTACAAAAAATACTAATGGCTTGGCCGCTGTTATGGGTCATGAAATTGCACATGCTGTTGCCAAACATTCCGTCGAAAGAGCTAGCAGAGGTGTTCTTATAAATACAGGAACCCAAATTGTTGATATATTGTCTGGAGGGAAGCTCTCTACGATAAACAGAACTACTGGTATGAATACAGTTGGTCTACTATCGCAATTAGGATTAATGAATCCATTTAATCGAAAACAAGAAAGTGAAGCTGATTATCTTGGTTTAATTTTTTCTTCTTTATCTGGATATGATATAAGAGAAACTGTTAAGATTTGGGAAAGAATGAGAGATGCAAAAAAAGGTAAAGAGCCTGCTGAGTGGATGAGCACCCACCCTTCATCCAGTAACAGAATTAAAAGTATTAATGGCTGGATGAATCAAATAATTTTAGAATATCCCCCTATTCAATCAAGCTAATCTATATATCTTTTTAAATTTATTTTACTTTAATTTATTATTTAATATACTTTATAAAATATGAGAAAAACTCTTTTTTCACATGCGCAAGTATATAATTTAGATCAAGTTAAAGAACTAAATAAATTAATTATAAAGAATTTAATTACGACGTCAAAAGATCACCCAGCTGAAGATGCTGTTAAAACATCAGAGGTTAAATTTATTAAATTAGGAATTATTGGAAATTTATTAAATCCTTTTATACAATTTTGCAATTCTGCTAATGTTAATGCTTTTGGCTTTGATCTATTTAACCTTAATTCAGATAAAGCATTAAACTATAATATTTATAAAAAAAATACCGAATACAATTGGCATACAGATGGTGAACCATCTAATCCTATTAGAGATATAAAACTTACTTGCCTTCTTAATCTATCTGAGAACGATTATGAAGGTGGAAATCTCAAATTATTTGATGCTAAAGAAGTTGATATTGATATGTTTAACAAACCTGGTTCAGCAATTGTTTTTCCTTCTTTTATAAATCATAGAGTCTCTAAACTAATTTCTGGTGAAAGGTATTCACTATCTATTTGGTGGTATGGACCTAAATTTAGGTAATTTAAGTGGGTTAGAACCACCGACATCGACTATTTTGGTGAGCCCTGATGGACTCGAACCATCGACCCATTCCTTAAAAGGGAATTGCTCTACCAACTGAGCTAAGGGCCCATATAAAAATTATCAAAGTTGAAATTAATGTTTTTTTTATTTAATTTTAAAAAAAAACTATTGGTGAAGCTTTCTTTAAAATTTTTAAATTTCTTTACACTTAAAAATTTAAACAATAAAAAAATACCTAAAAATAAATAATTTTTATTACCAAAAAAACAATGTTTATTGTATAAGTTTAAAAATTGCAAACACTTAAAATTACAACTTACTAATGTATTGATCGTGAAACTGATCAAAAGTACCATTTTTAATATTTTTTCTAATCTCACTCATTAATTCTTGGTAAAAATTAATATTATGTAATGTTAGTAGTACAGAAGCTAAAATTTCATTAGTATTAAATAAGTGATTTAAGTAATTTTTTGAATATTTATTCAGATTTAAATTAGAACAATTAGCATCAAGTGGGGCATTATCATTTTGATATTTATTATTTTTAATATTAATTTTTCCCTTCCAAGTAAACGCAAGTCCAGTTCTGCCTGATCTTGTAGGTAGAACACAATCAAACATATCTATGCCTCTTTTCACAGCGCCCAATATATCTGCAGGTGTGCCTACACCCATCAGATATCTCGGTTTATCCTCAGGCATGCGTTCTTTAATGTCATCCAACACATCAAACATTTCATTTTGAGATTCTCCTACCGCCAAACCGCCTATTGCATATCCATCAAAATTAATTTTTATTAATTCGTTAAGAGACTTAATTCTTAAGTCTTTAAATAATCCACCCTGAACTATTCCGAATAAAGCTTTATGAGGATTTGATCCAAAAGCATCTTTTGATCTTTGAGCCCAATAAAGGGACAAATCCATAGATTCATTAATAATTTTATAATCGGTGGTTTTTTTAGGACATTCGTCCATAATCATAACTATTTCGGAGTCTAGTCCCTTTTGTATTCTAATACTTTCTTCTGGACTTAATATAAATTTTTTACCATCCACATGAGAATTAAAAACTGCTCCTTTTTCTCTATCAACTTTATTTAACTTTGACAAAGACATTACTTGAAAACCCCCTGAGTCAGTTAGTATAGGTAGTCTACAATTCATAAATTTATGAAGACCCCCAGCAGATATAATTCTGTCAACACCAGGTCTAATCATTAAATGATAGGTGTTAGATAGAATAATCTCAGATCCTGTTTTAATTACATCGTCAATCAAGCAAGCTTTAACAGTAGCTTGAGTACCAACAGGCATAAAAGTTGGAGTGTTAATATTTCCTCTGTGAGTTTCAATAATACCACATCTGGAAAAATCGTCCTTAGCAATGACATCAAAACTAAAGTTTTTCAATGTCATTGAAAATTAATTATAATGACTTAAAGCTTATAATTTTATCCGGATCTGATGCAGGTTCGCCCCTTTTAATTTTATCAACAAATTCCATACCTTCTACAACTTTACCAAAAACAGTATATTGTCGATCTAAAAAAGCAGCAGGTTTAAAACAAATAAAGAATTGACTATTTGCACTATTAGGGTCTTGTGATCTTGCCATAGATAGTGTTCCTCTATCATGTGGCGTATCGCTAAATTCTTCCTTAAGATCATGTAAAGATGAACCGCCAGTTCCGGCCATTCTTAAATTAAAATCTTTGGAAGACGAATTTCCATGTTT
Source organism: uncultured Candidatus Pelagibacter sp. (assembly GCA_905612505.1). Classification (GTDB taxonomy): domain Bacteria; phylum Pseudomonadota; class Alphaproteobacteria; order Pelagibacterales; family Pelagibacteraceae; genus Pelagibacter. The sequence continues at coordinate 5,051 of CAJQSH010000012.1, forward strand.
AACATCTCCAGTTTGAGCCATAAAACCATCAATTACTCTATGGAAAACTACATTATTGTACAAACCTTCTATAGCTAGTTGTTTAATTCTCTTAACATGATTAGGTGCCACATCCGGAAATAGTTCTATTTTAACATCTCCATATTTAAGCTTTAAAATCATTATATTCTCCTCTGCATTTATATTGTTGGTTAGTAAAAAAAATAATATTAAAATTTTAGATATTAATTTATTCATATTTATCTTTTAAAGATTTTATTGTACTTTTTGTAGTAAATTTTTTTATATCACCATTTAGTTTAATAATCTCTTTGACAAATCTAGATGAAATAATTTGATTTTCAAGATCTGACATTAAAAATATTGTTTCTATATTTGAGTTTAATTTTCTATTCATTCCAGCTAATTGAAATTCATATTCAAAATCAGATACAGCCCTTAACCCTCTTATAATAATATTTGATTTATATTTCTTACAAAGATCTGTAGTTAATGAACTAAATGAAATTATATGAATTTTTTTTTTGTTAAATTTAAGATCATAAAATAAAGCTTTTTTAATAATATCAATTCTTTCATCAAAGTTAAAAAGGTAACTTTTGTTTGTTGTATCTGATGCAGCAATAATCACTACATCAAATAATTTTAAAGCTTTTTTAATAACATCTATATGTCCATAAGTTATTGGATCAAATGTCCCAGGATAGATAGCAATTTTTTTCATTACAACAAGTTATCATCAATTCTAATTGCTGAAACAACTTTTTCATCACCAGAAAGTTTAATAATTCTGACACCTTGAGTGTTTCTTCCAGCTGTTCTAATTTCTTTTACAGCGACTCTAATAACTCTACCTTTATTTGTTGAGATCATAACTTCGTCTCCATCAAATACTGGAAATGACGACGACACATCTCCATTCCTTGGTGAATTGATTATTCCAATAATACCTTTTCCACCCCTGTTAGTAACTCTATAATCATAATGTGATGTTTTTTTACCAAAACCATTCTCAGTGATGGAAAGTATAAACCTCTCTTTCGCTATAGATTCTGATTTATCAACTTTTGAAATTTTACCATTTTTTTTTGTTTTATCTTGGTCTATAATTGATAGTGAAACTATTTCATCTTTAGTAGCTAAATTAATACCTTTAATTCCTTTAGATGACCTTCCTTTAAAGGTCCTCAATTTTTTAGATTCAAATCTTATGCATTTACCACTTTTAGTGCTAAGCATAATATCTTGTTCATCAGTACATATTTTAACACCAACAATTTTATCGTTTGGATCAAGTTTCATTGCAATTTTGCCTGATGAATTTATTGAAGAAAAATCTTCAAGGTTATTTTTTCTAACTTTGCCTTGAGCAGTGGCAAATACAATTTGTAAATTTTTCCATTCAGAAGAATTTTCAGGAAATGGCATAATAGAACTAATAGACTGGTGATTTTTTAAAGGTAAAATATTAAATAAAGACTTACCCTTCGAAATTGCAGATCCTTCTGGAATCTTCCATGCCTTAATTTTATATACCAATCCTTCTGTAGAAAAAAATAATACTGATGTATGAGTGTTAACAGAAAGAGTTTGTACTACCGAATCTTCATCTCGTGTTGTAATACCCGATTTACCTTTACCACCTCTTTTTTGTTGTTTAAGGCTACTTAACGCTCCTCTTTTAATATATCCCTGTAACGTTACGGTTATAATTACCGACTCTTTTTGAATAGTTTCTTCAATATCATAGTTAAGCACTGCATCAATTATTTTAGTTCTTCTAGCTACTGAAAATTTTTCTTTTATGATTTTTAGCTCATTACTTATGACATTTAATAGTACTTTTTTAGAATTAATTATTTTTTTATAGCCCATGATAAGTTCAGCTAATTTTTTAATTTCAACTTCTATTTCATTAATTCCCAAGGCTGTTAATTTTTGTAATCTAAGTTCTAAAATAGAAATAACTTGTAGTTCTGTAAACAAATACAAATTTTTGCTTTTTTTACCTTCTACTAAAGATATTAATCTTAATGATTTATTAATTTTCCACTTTGTGCTTAATAATGATTTTTTTGCATCATCAGGAGTTTTTGATGATCTAATAATCTTAATAATTTTATCTAAGTTTTCAACAGAAACAGAGAGACCAATTAATATGTGGGCTCTGTCTTCTGCTTTTTTTAAATCGAATTTTGTTTTTTTTATTACTACATCTTCACGAAAAGACAAAAAATGAGTTAAAAAATCTTTTAAATTACAAGTTTTTGGTTTACCATCAACTATTGCTAACGTGTTAAAACCGAAAGAACTTTCTATAGATGTGTTTTTATAAAGTTGTCTCTTAATTGTTTCCGGTTCAACTCCATTTCTTAAATCTATAGCTACACGTATACCTTCTCTATTCGATTCATCTCTAATATCTTTAATACCTTCAATTTTTTTCTCTCTTACTAATTGAGCTATTCTCTCGTTTAACAATGATTTGTTTACTTGGTAAGGTACCGACGTTATCACTAGTCTGTCTCTTCCATTTTTTAAAGTCTCAACTGAAATTTCTCCTCTTATTTTAAATGATCCTCTACCATTATTATAACCTTGTTTTATTATATCTTTACCTATTATAACACCACCAGTTGGAAAATCAGGACCTGGTATATATTTCATTAATTCTTTAATTTTAATATCTTTATTTTCAATTAGAGCTAAAGTTCCATTAATTATTTCACCTAAATTATGTGGAGGAATACTTGTTGCCATTCCAACAGCAATACCACCGGCACCATTGACTAATAAATTCGGAAATTGTGCTGGTAAAACCGTAGGTTCTTTTTCAGTTTCATCATAATTACTTTTGTAAGTAACTGTATTTTTTTCAATATCATCTATTAAGAATTGAGAAATTTTACCAAGTCTAGTTTCTGTATATCTCATTGCTGCAGCTGGATCTCCATCAATAGATCCAAAATTACCCTGACCTTCAATAAGTGGTAAGCTCATAGAAAAATCCTGAACCATTCTAACTAAAGCATCGTAAACAGATTGGTCGCCGTGCGGATGATATTTACCAATTACATCCCCTACTATTCTTGCTGATTTTCTAAATTGTTTTGACCAATCATATCCACCTTTGTACATTGCAAATAAAATTCTTCTATGCACTGGTTTCAATCCATCTCTGATATCAGGTAGAGCTCTACTAACAATAACACTCATTGCATATGAGAGATAAGAAGCACTCATCTCATCGTGCATTGAAATTATTTTTATATTGTTATCTTTAGAAATTTCTGTTTTTTGCATAAAAACTAAAATGGAATTTCATCATCCATATCGTTTGGAGCATGTGGACTTTCTTCAGTAGTATTAGAAGAAGATTGTGTGTTATCGTTTTGAATACCACCTCCACTTGAATTACCACTACCCAACATTGTTAGTGATGAGTTATAACCCTGAATTATAATTTCCGTTGAATATTTATCTTGTCCAGATTGTTCATCTTTCCATTTTCTCGTAGTAAGTTGACCCTCAATATAAACTTGAGCACCCTTTTTTAAATATTGCTGAACTACATTTACTAATCCATCATTAAAAACAACTATACGATGCCATTCAGTTTTTTCTTTTTTTTCTCCTGTAGTTTTATCTTTCCAGGATTGACTTGTTGCTAAGCTCAATCTAGCAACGCTTTTTCCATTGACCATTTGTTTGATTTCTGGGTCTGCGCCTAAACGCCCAATTAATAGTACTTTATTTAAACTTCCAGCCATAATATTTTAAAATTGTTAATTTAATTAATTAGTTTTATATCACAATTTAATCTGAATATTAATTTTATTAATTTAAAGCAACTAAAATTATGATCAAAAAGATAGTTATTAAAGGTGCAAAAGAACACAATCTAAAGAATATTTCTGTAGAAATTCCAAAAGACCAATTTGTTGTTATAACTGGCCTATCTGGATCTGGAAAATCATCTCTTGCATTCGATACAATTTACGCTGAGGGTCAAAGAAGATACGTAGAAAGCTTATCTGCGTATGCACGTCAATTTTTGGATAAAATGAAAAAACCAAATGTTGATCTTATTGAAGGGCTAAGTCCGGCTATAGCAATTGAACAAAAAAATACTTCTAAAAACCCAAGATCAACTGTTGCTACTGTTACAGAAATTTACGACTACATGAGGGTGCTATATGCAAGAGCTGGAGTTCCCTACTCACCATTTACTGGTAAGCCAATAACATCTCAAACTATAACACAAATAGTTGACTTGATAAAAAAATTACCAAAAAAGTCTACAATTTACGTATACGCACCAGTTGTAAGAGGACGTAAGGGTGAATATAAAAAGGATATTTTAAGTTATAAAAGAAGAGGTTTTAGAAAAATTAAAATTGATACAGTATTATACGACATAGAAAAAGTTCCTGATTTAGATAAAAAAATTAAACATGACATCTCCGTACTTGTAGATAGAATTGTTTTAAACTCAAATCTTGGTAATAGACTTGCTGAGAGTGTTGAGGCAGCAGTAAACTTATCAAATGGTTTAGTTTTTGTTGAGTATGAAGATGAAACTTTGCCTCAAAAATTTAGAAAAATTGAAAAACTTATCTATTCAACAAAATTTGCTTGTCCTGAAAGTGGTTTTACAATTGAAGAAATTGAACCAAGACTTTTTTCTTTCAACAGTCCATATGGAGCATGTGCAGAATGCGAAGGTATTGGAATAAAATTAAATGTCGATCCAAATTTAGTGATACCGGATGAAAAAAAAAGTATTGCTGATGGTGCTATAGAACCATGGGCAAAATCAACAACACTATATTATGCACAAACATTAGCATCCATAGCAAAACATTATAACTTTTCTTTAGATGATAAATGGAAAAAACTTTCCAAAAAAATCAAAGATGTGATCTTGTTTGGATCAGACGAAGAAGAAATAAAATTTAGTTATGATGATGGTTATGAAAAATATTCTCATAAAAAAACCTTTGAAGGTGTGATTAATAATCTTGAAAGAAGATTTCTTGAATCTGACAGTGAATGGAAAAGAGAAGCTATTTCTGAATATCAATCAGATTCTGCGTGTGAAGGCTGTAATGGTAATAGACTTAAAGAAGAGGCTTTATGTGTCAAAATCGACAATCAAAATATTAGTGACGTAACAAAAAAATCAATTTTAGATGCAGCCAAATGGTTCAAAGATTTAGAAAAAAATTTAGATAAAAGGCAATTTAAAATTGCAGAACATATATTAAAAGAAATTAATGAAAGGTTAAATTTTCTTTTAAATGTTGGCTTGGATTATTTAACACTATCAAGAGAGTCTGGAACTCTTTCAGGTGGCGAAGCACAAAGAATTAGACTTGCTTCGCAAATAGGATCTGGTTTAACTGGTGTGCTATATGTTCTTGATGAGCCATCAATTGGCTTACACCAAAAAGATAATATTAAATTAATAGATGCATTAAAAAGACTTAGAGATTTAGGTAATACAGTTATTGTTGTTGAACACGATACAGAAACTATGGAAAATGCTGACCATATAATAGATTTAGGACCAGAAGCAGGAACTAATGGTGGTGAGATAATTGCCCAAGGTACATATGAAGATATTTTAAAAAATAAAAATAGTATTACAGGTCAATACTTATCTCATAAAAAATACATACAAATACCAAGAATTCGAAGGATTGCTAAAAATGGAAGGTTTGTAGAAATAAATGGTGCCAATGGTAATAATTTAAATAATGTAAACCTTAAGATTCCACTTGGAAATTTTACATGTGTAACTGGTGTTTCTGGTAGTGGTAAATCTACATTAATACTTCAAACTTTATATCATGCACTCAACTTAACATTAAATAATAAGGCAAGAAAAATCCCAAAAGCATTTAAAGGATACAAAGGTATAGAGCTCATAGATAAAGTTATAGATATAGATCAATCACCCATTGGTAGAACTCCTAGATCAAATCCTGCAACTTATACAGGAGCTTTTGGTCCTATAAGAGATTGGTTTACAGCTCTTCCTGAGTCAAAAACTCGAGGTTATAAGCCAGGAAGATTTTCTTTTAATGTCAAAGGTGGTAGATGTGAAGCCTGTGAAGGTGATGGAGTTATTACTTACGAAATGCACTTTTTACCAGATGTCTACATTCAATGTGATGAGTGTAAGGGAACAAGATACAATAGGGAAACTCTTGAAATTAAATTTAAACATAAGAGTATTGCTGATGTTTTAGACATGTCTGTTGATGAAGGGTGTGAATATTTTGAAAATATTTCAAACATTAAAACAAAATTACTCACTTTGAAAAAAGTAGGTCTAGGATACATAAAAATAGGTCAGCAAGCGACCACACTATCTGGAGGTGAAGCACAAAGGATTAAATTAGCGAAAGAATTATCAAAAAAATCAACTGGTAGAACTATGTATATTCTAGATGAGCCTACGACTGGTCTACATCAGCATGACATAAAAAAACTACTAGAAATTTTACACACATTTGTTGCCCTTGGAAATACAGTTGTTGTAATTGAACATAATTTGGATGTAATTAAAACTGCTGATTATATTGTTGATATGGGTCCTGAGGGTGGTGTTAAGGGTGGAAACATTATAGCAGAAGGTAAACCAGAGGAAATAATCAATATAAAAGGTAGTTATACAGGGCAATATTTAAAGCCAATGTTAAATGATAAATTTAAAAAATAGGTTATAAATTATAACTATTAGTGTATAAACTTAAGGAATCATGGGAAATTTATTATCATCGTTACCAAAAACAATTCACGCATCATTAGCACTAGCTATAATTCTTTTTTTAGGATTATTTTTTGGAAATGGTGGTTTTGAATTTGATAGAATTTTTTGGAGTTGGCTAGCTAGATTTATTCATGTTCTAGTTGCTATCATGTGGATAGGATTACTTTGGTATTTTAATTTTGTTCAAATACCAAATATGCCTAAAATCCCTGATGAACAAAAACCTGCAATTGGCAAAGTAATTGCTCCAGCAGCATTATTTTATTTTAGATGGGCTGCCCTACTAACGGTCATTTCTGGTCTAATATTAGCTACTTTAAATGGCTATGCCCACGAAGCCATGACTTTAGGAATTGGCTTTGGTGGTGGAAAAAATACCGCAATTGGAATTGGTATGTGGCTTGGATTATATATGGCATTCAATGTTTGGTTTATAATTTGGCCAAACCAAAAAAGAGCTTTAGGCATGGTTCAGTGTGAGCCTGATGTTAAGGCTAAGTCAGCACGAACTGCTATGCTCTTCTCAAGAACAAATACTTTGTTGTCTCTACCAATGTTGCTTTCAATGGTAGCTGCACAAAATCTTTATTAATTTTTATTAAGTTTCTTCTTTTAAGATTGTTTTTTGTGAAACTCTAAGTTTTACAAGTATGGGATTAGCTATATAAATTGATGAGTAAGTTCCAAATACCACACCCATAATCATAGCTAATGAGAAACCTTTCAATATTTCACCTCCAAATAAATAAATTGAAATTAACGCAAGTAACGTAGTAACAGAAGTAATTATGGTTCTTGATAATGTTTCATTAATTGAAATATTTGTAAGTTCAAATATTTTAATATCTGAAAATTTTTTTAAATTTTCTCTAACCCTGTCATATATAACCACAGTATCGTTCATTGAATATCCCACTATAGTTAATACAGCGGCAACAATGGATAGATTTATTTCTAAATTAAATAGAGAGAAAAGACCCAAAGTTATAATTACGTCATGAAACAAAGCTAAGATAGCACCTAGGCTGAATTGCCATTCAAATCTAATCCATATGTAAAATAACATGGCTGCTAAGGATATTATTATAGCTATAATACCAGACTTTAATAATTCAGAACTTACTTTTGGACCTACATTTTCAACTCTTCTGAAATTAAAAGAACTACCAATACTTTCTGATAAGTTTTTTTTAATCTCTTCAATAGCATTCACACTTGTGTCTTTCTTTTCTATTTTAATTAAGAAGTCACTTTCATTGCCAAATTTCTTAATATTAACATCACCTAAGTTCATATTACTGAATGAATCTCTTATAGACGTTATGCTAATGTTTTTATCATTAGATCGTAGTTCGATTAAAGTTCCACCCTTAAAGTCTACACCAAAATTAAGTCCTTTAACAAATAACAACAAAACAGAAATAATGACAAGACATGTTGATATTATATTAAATAATTTATAAAATTTGTTAAAATTAATCATTTATATTAAATTTACCTTTTCTTTATTTTTTACCACATAAAAGCCGGTAAGCATTCGTGCTATGAAATAAACAGAGAATAAAGTAGTAAAAATTCCAACTGTTAATGTAACTGAAAATCCTTTAACAGGGCCAGAGCCCATAAAGAATAAAATGATTGCAGCTATAAGTGTTGTTATATTTGCATCTAAGATTGCTGTTTTAGATTTAACGTAGCCAGTATCAAAAGCTATTATATTATTTTTTTCTTTTTTTGATTCTTCTTTAATCCTTTCAAAAATTAATACATTTGCATCAACAGCCATTCCAACTGTTAATATGATACCTGCTATACCGGGTAAAGTTAATGTTGCTTCAAATAATGTAAGAATTCCAACCAAAAGAAATAAATTAACAAATAATGTTATGTTAGCTATTAAACCAAATATTTTATATTTAAAAAACATAAAAATAATTACTAATAAAAAACCAATTAAAAGTGCAAAAACTCCAGCATTAATTGAATCTTGCCCAAGGTCGGGACCTACTGTTCTTTCCTCAATAATATTTAGTGGAGCAGGCAAAGCCCCAGATCTTAAAAGTAAAGCCAGGTCTGTAGCTGATTGGAAAGTAAAATTTCCACTAATTTGTCCTGATCCACTTACTATGGCATCTCTAATAACAGGTGCACTTACAATTTTACCATCTAATACTATTGCTAACTGTTTACCAATACCCGTTCTAGTGGCTTTACCAAATCTTTTTGCTCCTACCCTGTCAAGCGTGAATGACACAACAGTTTCATTGGTTTGGTTATTCATTTGTGGTTGTGCATCAAGTAAGTTTTCACCGCTTAGAATTATTCTTTTACTTACAATAGCTTCATTATTGCCTCCCTCAAATTGAAGGGTTTCAACACCAAAAGTTTCATTATTATTTTGAGTAACAAATCTAAATGTTAAATTTGCAGTTTTTCCTAATAAAGATTTTATTCTCATAGGATCATCTAAACCAGGAAGTTCAACTAAAATTCTATTATTTCCTCTTTTTAAGATATTTGGTTCATTAGTTCCAACTTCATCGACTCTTCTTCTTACAATTTCAATAGCCTGATCTTGAGAAGAAGTTTTAATTTCTACAAGAGCATATTTTGAAAGTGTAAGTTTAAATACATTTTCTTGCACTGATAAATCAAATTGGTGTGACTTATATTGATTATAATAAGGATTAATTTGACTTTCCTTGTCTAAAAAAAAGGATCTTACTAATTCAATATTTGCTTTAGAGATATCAAAAAATATTGCCTTATCTTCAATCCTCAAATCTGTAAAATTTATTTTTTTACCCTTTAAATAATTTCTAATAGTGGTGGTTGTATTTTGTAATTTTTGCAACTTAACTGGCTCGTTATCTATTTCTAATAATAAATAAGATCCACCTTGCAAATCTAAACCAAGATTTATTCTTTTTGAAATAAGGCTATTCTCAGAATCTTGAAAATTAGATGCAGCAATAAAAATAAAAAAAATTGTTACTAAAGAAACTAAAGTAATTCTTAATTTTGAAAAGTATAACACTTCTATTTATTGTTATTTTTTTGCTTCTGTTGCGTTCATTAAAGCTTGAATGCCTGTAGATTTTATAACTTCTACTTTAACATTTTCAGCAATTAAAACTTCAGCTTTTTCATTATCAATAATTCTTTCAATTGTACCAATTATACCCGCAGATGTTACAACTTTATCTCCTCTTTTTAAATTCTCAACCATAATCTTATGTTCTTTAACTTTTTTTTGCTGAGGTCTTATTAAGAAAAAATAAAAAATAACGAAAATTAAAATTAATGGTATAAATTGGCCTATTCCTTGATCCATGTTTCTCCTTGATTAAAGTGAATGCTTACAACATCTATCTAATTAAAACAACTTTAAATCTTATCAATTTTCACAAGATTGTTCATGTACGATCTTAAAACATCTGGAACTATTATGGACCCGTCGCTTTGCTGATAGTTTTCAAGTATTGCAACAAGAGTTCTTCCTACAGCTAAACCGCTACCATTTAAAGTTCCAAGAAAAATTATATCTTTTTTTTCATCTTTATACCTTGCCTTCATTCTTCTAGCTTGGAATGAGCCACATGACGAACAGCTTGAAATTTCTCTATATTTATTTTCAGATGGTAACCAAACTTCAATATCATATGTTTTTTCTGCACTGAAACCCATATCACCAGAGCATAAAATAATTTTTCTATATGGAAGCTTTAGCAAATCTAAAATTTTTGTTGCACAATTTGTCATTCTATCTAGTTCTGACATACATTGATTTGGTTCAACTATACTTACCATTTCGACTTTATAGAATTGATGTTGTCTAATCATTCCCTTTGTATCTTTACCATAGCTACCAGCTTCTTTTCTAAAGCATGGAGTTGAAGCTACCATTCTCATGGGAAGATTTTTTTTATCAATAATTTTATCTTTTACGATATTAGTTAAAATAACTTCTGCCGTTGGTATTAAGAATTTTCTGTCAGATGAATCATCTAATTTAAGTTCAAACTGATCATTATCAAATTTTGGAAGCTGTCCTGTACCAAACATAGAGCTCTCTGTTGCGATTAAAGGTGGTGATATTTCTTTATATCCATTTTCGTTTACATGGATATCTAGCATAAAGTTAGATAGCGCTCTTTCCAACAATGCTAGCTTATCTTTAACAAAAACAAATCTTGACCCTGTTGTTTTCGTTGCAAGATCAAAATCAAGCATGTCTAAATTTTCTCCTAATTCATGATGTGATTTAGGCTTAAAATTAAATTCGTGAATTGATCCAGATTTTAAAATTTCTATATTAGAATTTTCATCTGAGCCAATTGGAACATCATTGTGCGGAATATTAGGAATAGAAGATAAAAGACTATAAAGCTCATTTTTAATATCAAATTGTAATTTCCCAATTTTTTCAATCTGAATAGAAATAATTTT
>CAJQSH010000013.1 GCA_905612505.1 uncultured Candidatus Pelagibacter sp.
ATGGAAGCATTCCAGTTTTTTACTGCTATATATGTCTATTAATTTGATGAATAAAGAAAAAATTGTGAACACAAATAAAGTGAATCCAAAGATACCTACAGGTCGTGTTGATATAAATGTTTTGACAACTAGGGTTAAAAAAGATCAGCAAAAAAAAAAATAAATTTTATTTTCAAGAGTTTGTTAGTTGCTTTTGTCGTGGTTTTTGGAATTTATTTATTGTTGTAAAAAAGATATTTTGATTTGTCTTAAATATAAGAATTAAAATTATGAAAAATTTTTCTTTTCACAAGGATAATACCAAGCTATTTTATAAATAATTCAATGAAATTTACAATAAACTCAAATCCAAAAGAACTAAGAAAAGTAAGGCTAGAAATTGAAGTCTACTGCAAAACTAATTTTGTGAACCTTGATAGTTCAAAGCCGGTACTTGCGGTAGATGAATCGTTACAAAATATAATAAGACATGCTTACAGTATGAAGTTAGATGAAAAAATTGATATATCACTTAATAAAATTGATGATGACAACTTTCAGATAATAATAAGAGATTATGGAAAACAAACACCACTAGAAAATATTAAAGCTAGAGATTTGGATGATGTGAAGCCAGGTGGTCTAGGAGTTTATTTTATTCAACAATGTTCAAAAATTTGTGAATATAAACACATGCCAAATGAATTAGGCACTGAATTAACGTTAGTTTTTTGATATTATTCTTCTTTTATCAATTTCGGATCGCTACATTTAAGAAATAAGTTTTTCCCCCTAAGGGATGCTTGCAACATGCTTAATTCATTAGTTTCTTTATTGTAAACAAGTGAAGTTTTAAGTTTTGAGATAACACCGTCAGACTTAAATGAGTTATTGGTTTTTTGGCCCATTATAAATTTTACTTTGGTTTTGCTACCATTTACAGATGTTAAAATTGCACTGCTTCTCTTGTAAGAATAAATAACTGAAAATACATTTTTAGTATTTTTACAATTAAGTTTATATATGTTTGCCATTACTTTATTAGGTGATAAAATCATAATATAAAATAACAAACTTATAAGAGGCGTTTTTTTTAAAAATTTAAACATGGTTAGAATTTCTAAAGATTTAAAATTTTTTTTAATTGCATTAATTGCTTTCATGGCTGCACATTTTATTTACAATAACTTTGTCTTAAATTCTACAGCAAAAGGAATATCTTTTAGAGATATTACTGTTGAGGTTATAGGGGAGGTCGAATTAGAGCTATCTTGCAAAGGAAACATAACAAGAGGCCTCGAAAAAAAAACTGATAACGTATGTATAGGTTCTGGTAAATTTAAAGCCAAATTACCACAACAACGGTTTGTTGAAGATCCAAATATTGGCAATTAATATTTTTAATTATTTATTAATCAACAAGATTTTTTTGTTTTAGGCCCTCATAACATTTTTCCATGGTAAACATGCCTTCTTTAGCTGATGTTTGAAGTGTTGAAGCAATTTGTTCAACTTTACCTTCCCTAATTAAATTTCTAATGGCAGGTGTTCCAGTCATTACTTCATGACATCCAATTCTACCACCACCCTTTTTTTTTAAGAGTTGTTGAGACATGACCAATCTAATTGAGCCAGCTAACATAGTTTGTGCTTGAGTTTTTTGAGCTGGGGGAAAAACATCTAATATTCTAGTTATGGTAGATGCCGCATTACTTGCATGCAGAGTTCCAAATACAAGGTGACCAGTTTCTGCCGCTGTTAAGGCAAGTGAAATTGTTTCAAGATCTCTCATCTCACCAACTAAAATTATATCAGGATCCTGCCTCAAAGCGGATTTTAGAGCTTTAGCAAAACTTCCAGTATCTTTTCCGACTTCTCTTTGGGAAATAATACTTTTTTTAGCAGGATGAACAAATTCAATTGGATCTTCAACGGTAATAATATTTTCAGCTCTATGAGTATTAATTTGATCTATCATTGCAGCTAAAGAAGTTGATTTTCCAGATCCAGTTTGACCTGTGACTAAAACTAAACCAGTTTTGTGTGTTATAGCTTCATGTGCCGCTGGGGGTAATCCAAGTTTATTAATATCTGGAATTTCTGCAACAATTTTTCTTAATACCATGCTTGGACCATAAGAAGAATAATATCCGTTTGCTCTAAACCTTTGACCATCAACAACAATTGCAAAATCTAAATCACCATTGCTAACTAGATAATCATATTGAGCTTTATCTAAAACACTTTTCCAGAAAGTTTCAATGTCTTGTCTTGTAATAATGTCTTCTGGAAAAACCTTAATATCTCCACCAACTCTAATTGCCATAGGTTGATTCGATCTTATGTGAAGATCTGATAAATCATGGTTTTTTGGATAGGTTTTTAATTTTTCTTCTAAGCTCATTTAAGATTTTTGATCTATTATACAATAAAATTCAAGTTTATTAGTCCTACAAATTTAACTTTAGAGATACAACTATATCTTGTGTGATCACTTTTTTTAAATACTATACAGAATAGCACTCAATTTAATGGTTTTTTAGAAATAATGGATAAAATTAAAGAAGCAATAGCTAAAATTTTTGACCCAATAGTCAAACTAATTGGCAAGAGAAATCTTAAAAAAGAAAAAATAATAGGAGTTGCTTTAAAAGATAAAGAAATCCAGATCTGCGAATTAAGCTTTGTCAAGGGAGCATGGAAAGTTTTGAATTACTCTTACCAAGAAATTGTGGGAATAGGCCAAGATCAAGACATTTATTCAGCCACAACTTATCTTAGTGATCAAATTAAAAATGCAATGTCTTCTATTAAAACAAAAAGTAAAGATGTTGCTATATCTTTAGATCCTCTATTGGGGCAAATTTATAATTTGCAAATACCAATTATGGATGAAAATGCCTTAAGAGAAAGTGTTAGCTTTGGGGGATTTTGGGAGCAATTTGATGAAACTCCAGAAACACTCGAAGAACATGAGACAAGTTATCAGGTTATGTCCAGAAACGAAGAACTAGAAGTTATGGAAATTACTTTGGTTACTATTGAAACAAAAGTAGTTGAGGCTTATTCTAATATTTTTAGATTAGCAGGATATAATCCGGTAATTATAGATTTTGCACCGTTTTCTCATATTAATACACAAGCTTCATTTATTGGAAAAGAGTTTTTTGAAATTCCCTCAGCTGTCTTAAATTATACCCAAGGTTCAAATTTTTTAATAATTTCATCTAACAAATCTTTTCAATATGTTGACTTAAATATAATTGATGCAGACAAGGTTTTATTGGACACAGTTGAAGATATAGAAAGTGTTGAAAATGAATTTTGGGATGAGATTTTTGAAAGAGTTGGAGGTCAAATTAAGCAAGCATTAATAGAATTTGAAACAAAGTACGAGACTGACCCTATAAGTGTATTAAATATAATTACTGATAAATCTAAAATAGTTAATTTTTCTAAAGGTATAGAACGCCATTTAGGCGATATATTAATTAAGCAATTTAATCCAAAAGATACATTTGAGTTTTCAGATGATGCGGAAAAATATTTAGACTCTTTAAGCAATCAATCGCTAATCTCTGAGGCATTAGGGATTGCGTTGAGAAAAGTTAATCCTTTTAATATTGATACACACGAAATGTTTTCAATAAATGTATTACCTAGAGTAGAACAATTAAAAATTAACAGAAAGTCATTAACTTTAGGAAAAACATGTTTGGCTTTTGCATCCATATTTGTTTTAGCTATAGTTATACATATCTTACCTTTCAAAGTGCCAAAAATTATTTCAAATACAAATTTGATAAATGAAAATCAAAGCTTCGCTGAAGATGTGGATTCTAAAAAAAATATACTAAAAGGTTACAATGCTCGTGTTAAACAGATGAAATCAAAGACAAAAGATGTACTAGGATTAGGATCAAACTTTTCAACAACAGCAAATATTTATAATGAAATAAATACTATAGTTCCTAAAACAGTCAGGTTTACTAGTTTTGGTATAGAAGATAAAAAAAAAATAATGATTTTGGGCGTGGCCAAAGATGATCAAAGTGTTATTCAGATGATGAATAATTTTTCTGCTTTAAATTCAGTTAAAGAAGCAAAAATTGAAACTATAGTTGAACTATCTGATAAAGACCGAATAGAACTTTATACCGTTAAGGGTAAACCTCGTCCAAAATTAGAAGAATTACCAAAAGAAACAATAAGTAAAAAATTTACCGTATCTTTAACATTGAGTGAAGTGGACGGAGAAAAATTTGATAATGATAAAATTTTAGCAAAATTAATTAAAGGCACTAAGAAAAAATGATTAAATTATTTTTTACAGTTTCTATGTTTTTTATTTTTACATTAAATGTATTAGCGGGTCCATTTACTCAATCAATTGGTATAATAGAAGAAATTGTAAAACAGCCTACCCCTGAAGAAGTCATAGAGGTGACAGAAGAAATTAAAGAACAAGAAATTCCTGAAGATGTAGAGGAGGAAAAAACTATTGTTGAAGTGATTAAAGACAAGGTTATCAATAATGAAGAAGTTTTAATATCTAAAGTTATAAACGCAGACCCACTAACAGCGTATCCTTTAAAAAACTATATTTTAAAGGGAATAGCTACAAGAAAATCTAAAGAACAAAAAAACAAATTTACAAGAATTAAAATTTCTAATTACGATTATGGAAAAATACCAACCATTCACACAATACAAAAAGATGAAAATTTAGATTTAATTGCATTTAGATATGGATTTTCTGTTAAAGAAATTCAAATTCCTAATGCATTAGTTCCAGGTACGAATAAATTAATTGTAGGAAGTAAATTGATAATACCCAGTAGATTTCATAGAATAAAAGAAAGTGAGACCATAGAAAGTATTTCAAAAATATATAATTTAGATCCTCATACAGTTGCTGTATATAATGAGCTTGAGAAGGAAGAAGCTATTATTATTGGGCGAAAACTATTGTTACCCTTCTTTATGCACGTTACCCGAAAAGTAGTTTATTTAAAAAATATAGCAAAATTGTATGATAGGGAAATTGAAGAATTATTAGAAATAAATAACTTAGAAAGTAAAAATTATACTTTGATACAAGAAAATCAATTAATCAAAATACCCATTCATATAAATAAAAACTATACTTATGAAAATTTAAATAAAAAAAGTATAAATGATTATTTTATTAATATTAGAAATTTAGGAATTGTTGAAATTAATGGATCTCAATTTATGATTAGAGAGGGTGATAAAATTGGTGATAAGGATGGTGTCGCTGTTTCAATTTTTAATAAAAAAATGGTTGTTCTTGAAAATAATATGGAATTTGAGTTTTTCATCAACACACCCATTACAAGTCAGTCATTTGTCAGTCTAGCCAACAATCAAGAGGTAGTTAGTAATCAAAATATTAATATATCTAATTCTAATAATGACATCCCTAACAGTGAGAATGCAGTGAACAATAATAATGCAGCGGATGACACCTCTACAAACGTTGAGGACTTATTCAACTAATGAAAGTAAAAAACCTAATCATTATTTTTGTTGGATGTCTTTTCTTGGTTAGTTGTTCGAACAGGCCCAAAATGTCTTATACACAAAAAGATAAAGGGGCAATTCAAGAAATAAATATTGCTGGCGTTGAAAGTTCTGCTGAAAATTTTAGAAAAACCTCAGGAGAAACATACGAAACAAACAAAAGAATTTTAAATAAAAATAAATCAGTTGATTTGGGTTCGAGAAGAGTTTCGATAACAACTAATAGTACAGTCCCCTCACTATCAATTATCGATCACAATTCATTAATTAAAAACTTAGATAATACTCTGGTCACATTTAAATTTAATGATATTAGTCTTAGATCGGCTCTTAAATTATTTGCAAGCACTGTTAAAAAAAACATTATAATAGGCAATGAAGTTCAGGGAAATTTAACAGTAGATTTCGATAATATTAAATGGGGCTCAGCAGTTTATGCAATTTTAGACATGAACAGTTTAGTTATGACAATAGATAAAAAATCTGACCTGTTAAGAGTTCATACAGCAGAACAATTTGCTATATTGGAAAAATCAAAAATCGATCAAACACTTCAAATAAATAAAAATTTAGCATCATTAGGATCGGGAGGAATTTCATCGGCAGAAAATTTAGAAGAAAATACAATCACTGAAATTTTCAAAGTTTTTTTTCAAACTTCTAGTGAAATTATACCTCCATTAACTGCCGCTGTAGGAGAGGGAATAGAGATAAGTGATGATCCTGCAAATAATCAATTGATTGTAACCGCTAGTTTACAAAATCTTGATAAGGTTGATTTAGTAATACAACAATTAGATATAGAAAAGAAACAAGTAATGATTGAAGCTTATATAATAAGTGTAACTGACAATTTTACTAAAGCTTTTAATGCAAATTTACAGACGGTGAACAAAGTTCAACAAAGAGCAGGACGTGATGCAATAACTTATTCTGGAATATCAACAAACCCCAATGAATCTGTTGCATTTGTACCTTTGACCGGAAGTAGCGCTGATTTAACTGACATCCTTACGACACCCACACAGTCAATTGCTGGTGGTGCTTTCCTTCTTGGTAACTTAGGCATAACAAAATTAAAAGTTGTTATCCAATCATCAATCACCAATAATAACAGTGAAACAATTTCTAATCCCAAACTGTTTGCAATGGACGGGGAAACTTCTACACTCGTTCAAGGTGCAACTTTGCTAAAAGTGATAGCTGCTGCAGGAGAGCAGGCGGGGAGTATTGAGAAGGTCCCTCAAAATTTAAGTATATCAGTTACGCCAAGAATTATAGGAAACGGAAAAGTAAAAATTGTATTAGCACTTTCAAACGATTCACCAGGGACTGCACAAGCTACGGAAACAGTCACTGACACAGAATCAATTACCTCAACGATTCAATTAGATAATGGTGATGTTGCAATTTTAGGTGGAGTATATAAAAATGTTAGAACCGATAATAATCAATTTGTTCCTTTTCTCTCTCAAATTCCAATAATAGGAAGTTTCTTTAAACAAAAAGCCAAGTCAGACTCAAAAAGACAATTACTGATA
>CAJQSH010000014.1 GCA_905612505.1 uncultured Candidatus Pelagibacter sp.
TATATCAGATTCTACATCAAAAAAAATCCAATGAGGTTTTCTTCTATATTCTTCAAAGTTAATAATTTTTGGTTTCGATAAATGTTTAAAATTAGTTTTAATGTATATTATATATCCATGTGATTCTTTTTTACAGTATCCAGAAAAGAACTTTTTTTGGTAACTGGCTGATAGTCTTTCATAAAAATTTTTATTAATGATGTGATAAGTATTTGTAACTAAATTAAATTTTTGAATAAAAATAAAAAATGTAAAAATTAAGATAATTAACATTAATAGGTTTTTATTAATAAAATTCTTAAATTTTAAAAATAAATTTTTCTTCATAAAAATTAAATTCTGTTTTATTAAGTTTAAAAATTTATTTAATATACTTTTTATTTTAATAAATCCATAAGTATAATATTTATTGAATTTATTGGTGCGCCTGCTAGGAGTCGAACCTAGAACCTCCTGATCCGAAGTCAGGCGCTCTATCCAGTTGAGCTACAAGCGCATATAGTGTTAATATTATATTTTATGACAAAAAACATTAATTTAATAGTTAAACCAGAGGAAAATAATCTTCGAGTAGATGTTTTCATCAATAAAATTGAAGGGTTAATTAGTAGAACTAGAATTAAAAATTTGATTTTAAAAGAAAAATTAAAATTAAATGATGAAATAATTAAAAGTCCTTCAAAAAAAGTATCTACAGGAGATAGATTAATTCTTCAAATACCCGAACCAAAAAAAGCTTCTCTAAAACCTTATGATTTTAAACTTGAAATAATTTATGAAGATGAAGATTTGTTGGTAATAAATAAACCTGCAGGAATTATTATGCACCCGGGCGCTGGCAATTATCATAATACAATTGTGAATGCGCTAATGCACTACAATAAAGATGCTCTCTCAACAATTGGTGATGAGCTTAGACCTGGTATCGTTCACAGAATAGACAAAGATACCTCTGGTTTAATTGTAGTTGCAAAAAATAATGAGACGCATGAAAATTTATCAATCCAATTTAGTGATCATACAATTACAAGAGTTTATCAATTGCTAATTTGGGGTAAACTAAGGCCTACATCTGGTAAAATTGATACTTTTATAACTAGAAGTTCAAAGAATAGACAAATGATGGAAGTCAGTAACTCTAAGGGAAAAAGAGCAATAACAAATTATAAAACTTTAGAAATTTTTGAAAATGATAAAACACCTACATTAAGTTTAGTAGAATGCAGACTTAAAACAGGTAGAACACATCAAATAAGAGTCCACATGACTCATATGGGTAACAGTATAATGGGTGATGGCACTTATAAAAAAAAATATAAAAAACTTAAGAATATTGATACTAATTTAGAAAATTTAATTTATAAGTTGGATAGACAGTTTTTACATGCCAAAACTTTAGGTTTTATTCATCCAAAAACTAATGAAGAAATGGTTTTCTCCTCAATTTTGCCACAAGAACTTGAAAATATTATTAAATTGCTTAAAAAAACCACAAAATAGGCTATTGAAATATTGTTATAGTTAATTAAATAAATATATCATATGAATAAAACAATGAATAATAATCTTCCAGCTCTTTCAAATGAAGGTGGTCTATCCGCTTATCTTGAACAAATTAAAAAATTTCCCATGTTGGCTGCGGAGGAAGAATATATGCTGGCAAAAAACTGGAAAACAACTGGCAATGTAAAAGCGGCAGAAAAACTTGTAACTAGCCACCTTAGACTTGTTGCAAAAATAGCAATGGGCTACAGGGGTTATGGTCTTCCTGTAAATGAAATGATTTCCGAAGGTAATGTGGGCTTAATGCAAGCTGTTAAAAAATTTGAACCTGAGAAGGGTTTTAGGTTGGCAACATATGCTATGTGGTGGATTAAAGCATCAATTCAAGAATATATTTTAAGGTCTTGGAGTTTGGTAAAAATTGGAACCACTACTGCTCAAAAAAAATTATTTTTTAACTTAAAAAAAATAAAAAATCAAATTGCTCCTCAAACTGAAGGGGACCTAAGAGACGAGCATGTTAAAGAAATAGCAAATAAACTAGATGTTAATGAACATGAAGTTGTTTCAATGAACAGAAGACTGTCTGGTAAAGAGTTTTCTTTAAATGCACCAGTCGGAGAGGATGGCGACCAATGGCAAGATTGGTTAGTAGATAAAGAATTAGATCATGATCTTAAATTTGCTCACCAAGAAGAAATTGAACAAAGAAAAGGTTTATTAAAAAATTCAATAAAGATTCTAAACGACAGAGAACGTGAGATTTTATATTCAAGAAGATTAAATGATGACCCAACAACACTAGAAGATTTAAGTAAAAAATATAAAATTAGCAGAGAAAGAATAAGGCAAATTGAAAATAAAGCTTTTGAAAAAATTCAAAAACACATGCTTATTTCTGCAAAATCAAAAAACTTACTTCCTGTCAATTAAATTTCAAAAGGATTTTCTAAAAGAATTGTGTCATTTCGTTCTGGGCTTGTGGAAATACTTGAAATTTTTGCTCCAACAAAATCCTCTATTGCATAAATATAGTTTTTTGCATTTTCTGGTAATTCTTCGATGCTTTTAATTCCATTTGTAGGAGTTTTCCACCCTGGAAATGTTTTATAAATTGGTTTTATTTTTAATTGATCCTCAACAGCAGCCGGAAGATAATTCATTTTTTTTCCATCTAGGTCATATTCAACACACACTTTAATTTCATCTAATTCATCTAAAACATCAAGCTTGGTAAGTGCTATTCCATCGATTCCAGAAATTTTAATAGTTTGTCTAACTAGGACTCCATCAAACCATCCACATCTTCTTTTTCTACTTGTTACTGTTCCAAATTCTTTACCTCTTGAACCAAGTAATTCACCTGTATCGTCTGTTAACTCAGTTGGAAAAGGTCCTTCACCTACTCTTGTTGTATAAGCTTTTGTTATACCAAGTACATAATGTATTGAATTAGGCCCACAACCTGTACCTGTAGCGGCACTTGCAGCAACAGTATTTGATGATGTTACAAAAGGATAAGTTCCATGATCAACATCTAACAAAATTCCCTGAGCTCCCTCAAATAATATTCTTTTTTTTTGTTTTTTAAATTCATCAATTCTAAGCCAAACTGGTTGAGAAAACTTCAATATTTCTGGAGCTATTTTTAATAGCTCTTTTTTAAGTTGTTCTTTTTTATATATTTTTTTACCTAATCCTTTTCTAATTGCATTATGGTGCAAAAGTACAGTTTCTAATCTGTGATCAAGGTTACTTTCAGATCTTAAATCCATAACTCGTATAGATCTTCTTCCAACTTTATCTTCATATGCTGGGCCTATTCCACGTCTAGTAGTTCCAATTTTGCTTTTACCAGCTGCATCCTCCCTTATCTCATCCATTTCTCTGTGAAATGGCAAAATAAGATTTGCAGATTCAGAAATTATAAAATTATCAACATTAACATCAACACCTTTTGATTTTATTTCTTCTATTTCTTCTAATAGAGCCCAAGGATCAACCACAACACCATTTCCAATAATTGAAATTTTGCCTTTTCGAACAATACCCGAAGGAAGTAATCTTAATTTATAAGTAACACCATCTATTACCAGAGTGTGGCCTGCATTGTGTCCTCCTTGGAAGCGAATAACTACATCAGCTTGGTCTGACAGCCAATCAACAATCTTACCTTTCCCTTCGTCTCCCCATTGTGACCCTACAACAACTACATTTTTCATTATCTAAATCTCTTATTTATTAAAATCGAGCTTAAGTGGTTAATTGGACCATGGCCTTTACCAAAGTTAAGATTAGATCTTATAGAATTATTTACATACTTAGTTGCTAGCTCACAAGATTTCTTTAGAGTTTTTCCACATGAAAAGAATGTAGATATGGCTGATGAGAGAGTGCACCCAGTTCCATGTGTATTACTGGTTGTAATTCTTCTATTTTTTATAATCATAATTTCTTTTTTATTCACAAAAATATCCTGAACAATTTTAGACTCTAGATGCCCGCCTTTTATAAAAACATTTTTGGCTCCTAAACTAATTAGTATACTTGCTGCATAAATCATATCTTCTTTTGTTTTTATCTTAGTTTCAGTTAATATTTCAGCTTCAGGTATATTTGGTGTTATTAAACTAACTTTTTTTATTAATTTATTTTTAAGTAATTGGATAGCCTCTTCATCAATTAACTTAGTACCGCCTTTTGCGACCATAACTGGATCAAGAATTATCTTTTTAATTTTAATCTTATCTAGTGATTGAATTACTGATTTAATTACTTTTGCAGAATGCAACATTCCAATCTTTATGGCGTCTGGTTTAATATCTTTTGAAGTGAACTCTATTTGATTAGAAATTTCCTTAGGGTTAATAGGTACTATTGATTTTACACCAGTAGTATTTTGAATTGTCACGGCAGTTACTGCAGTCATTGCATATGAACCTAGTGCAGTGACAGTTTTAATATCTGCTTGAATGCCAGCGCCACCGGATGAGTCTGATCCTGCTATAATTAGTATTTTGGATTTAGGTTTCAATTTATTTTATTTTTTTCTTTATAATATCAATACATTTTTGAAGTAGTTTTTTATTATCACTTTCTCCCATTACTCTAATTTTTGACTCTGTTCCTGATTTTCTAACAAGTATTCTTCCTTGTCCCTTCATCAATTTTTCTGCACTTTTAATAGAATTTTTTACGTCTATATTGTTGATTATACTTTTGTCTTTGACTTCAATATTTTTTAATATTTGAGGTGTTTTTTTAAATGTATCAAAAAAATTACTTGCTTTATTTCCTTTTCTTAAAGAAAATAAAACTTCTAATGCAACTAATAAGCCGTCTCCTGTAGTTGCAAATTTTCCTAAAATAATATGGCCAGATTGTTCGCCACCTAAATTAAAATTATTTTTTTGCATTTTTTCTTTTACATATCGGTCACCTACATTTGCTCTAATAAATTTTATTTTTTTTGATTTAAAGAATTTTTCTAATCCATAGTTAGTCATCAGCGTACCAATAACTCCTCCTCTTAACATTTTTTTATTTTTCCACCTGAGTGCTAGTGCAGCAATTATTTGATCACCATCAATTATATCTCCTTTTTCATCACACATAATAATTCTGTCAGCATCACCATCAAGAGAAATTCCAATATGAGCTTTATGTTTTTTTACGACAGATTTGATTTTATTTGGAAATGTTGATCCACATTTTTCATTAATATTTAAACCATTTGGTTTTATCCCAATTGCAATTACTTTTGCTCCAAGCAATTTCAGCAACTCCGGTCCCGCCTTATATCCAGCACCATTCGCACAATCTATCACTATTCTTAAACCTCTAAGATTGAAGTCTTTAGGAAAATTTTTTTTTAATATCCTTATATAATCTTTATTTCCACTTTCTAATCTTTTAACTCTTCCTAAATCTTTTTGTTGTGACAGACTATCTTCAATTTTTTTATCAATTAAACTTTCTATTTTTTTTTCAATTTTATCAGATAACTTCAGTCCATCTGGGCCAAATAACTTTAACCCATTATCATAATATGGATTATGAGATGCGGTAATCATAATGCCCATATTTGCTTTCATAGTTTTTGTTAACATTGCGAGACCATTTGTCGGTAAAGGTCCTAGTGTGTACACATGCATTCCAGCAGACGTAAGCCCAGAAACTAAAGCGGGTTCCAATGTATAACCAGATAGTCTCGTGTCTTTTGCAATTATTGCTATTTGTTTCTTTTTTTTTTGAGTTTTAAAATAAGTTCCTGAAGCTAGTCCAAATTTGAAAAACATATCGCCATTAATATTTTTACTATTTACGGCTCCTCTTATTCCATCAGTTCCAAAATATTTTTTTGCCATTAATTTTTAATTAATTGTTTAAACACTTTTATACTTTGTATTACTTCATTAACATCGTGAATTCTTAAAATTTGAACTCCTTGCATCATTGAATACAGAGAGGAGGCGACTGTTCCACCTATTCTTTCCTTAGTATCATTTTTTCCAGACAAATCTTTAATAAATTTTTTCCTAGAAACACCAAGTAGTATAGGAAAACCAAGAGTATGAAAAATAGAAATGTTTCTAATTAAATTCATATTATGTTTCAAATTTTTTCCAAACCCTATACCTGGATCAATTATTATATTATTATGCTTTATACCTTTAGATCGTAAAAATTTTATTTTTTTTTCAAAGAAATCATAGATATCTAATAATTCATTTTTATAACTTGGATTATTTTGCATATTTTCTGGAGTTCCTTGAGTGTGATGAATCACAAATGGTATTTTATGTTTTCTTAATACATCGGTGGTTTTAGAGTCATAGTTTAATCCAGAAACATCATTTATAAGCTTAATTCCTATTTTAATTCCTTTATTCATAATTTGTGATTTTCTTGTATCTAATGACAATGGAATTTTTTTACTAATTCTTTTTATTGTTTTTTCTAATCTGTCCCATTCTTTTTTTAAACTTATGGGCCTAGATCCTGGTCTTGTAGATTCTCCACCTATATCAACTATATCTGCACCAAATTTAAATAAATTGATTGCATGATTTGAGCCTTTATTTTTTTTATCAAACTTTCCACCATCAGAGAAACTATCTGGAGTTAAATTTAACACTCCCATTATATTTGGAATCTTTTTAAACTTTAAGTTTGAAAAATTTTTATTTTTCTTCGTAATAATCTTAAGATCACTGTTAATCTTGTTTCTTAAAATTGTGGATAGTTTTTTTATATCCTTAAGTTTTATCTTTTTTTTATAATTTCTTGAAATAATTTCTATCTGACTAAATGATATTTTTTTATTACCATTTAAGGGTAGGTTTTTTTTTTGATTAACTAATTTTACTGATGATTTTCCGTATATAAAATTACACACTCTTGTGTAATATTTTTTCATTATCTATTAATGAACTATTTTCGGCTTAAGTCCCATTGATCCTAACGCAGAATCTTTATCATCTTCTTCAACTTTCAAATCTTCTTTATTTTTTGGATAAACATCTTTATTTATCAAATTCTCAATTTCATCTCCTGTTAAGGTTTCATAGGTTAAGAGTGCTTTAGCTAATTTATGCAAATCATCAATTTTTTCAGTTAAAACTTTTTTTGCTCTTTCATATCCTTTATAAACAATTTTTCTTATTTCTGAATCTACTTTTCTGGCTGTCTCTTCTGACATATTTTGTGTTCTGGCAACTGATCTTCCCAGGAAAACCTCTTCTTCATTTTCCCCATATGAAACAGGTCCTAATTCTTTGCTTAAACCAGCTTTCATAACCATAGCTCTTGCTCTTTTCGTTGCCTGCTCTATATCGCTAGATGCTCCAGTTGTTACCTTGTCATCTCCGAAAATTATTTCCTCCGCTACTCGTCCACCCATTGCTATTGCTAATTGTGCATGAAGCTGTTCTCTTGTTTGAGATAATTCATCTCTTTCTGGTAACTGCATAACCATTCCCAATGCTCTACCTCTTGGAATAATTGTTGCTTTATGAATAGGATGAGCTGCATCTTCATTAATAGTCACAATTGCGTGTCCTGCCTCATGATAAGCTGTTAGTGTTCTCTCTTCTTCAGTCATTACCATTGACCTTCTTTCAGCTCCCATCATAACTTTATCTCTAGCTTCTTCAAATTCAACTAAGGTAACTATTCTTTTATTTTTTCTAGCCGCAAGCAAAGCTGCTTCGTTAACTATGTTGGCTAAATCTGCTCCTGAAAAACCTGGAGTTCCTCTTGCAATTATTCTTAAATTTACATCAGGTGCCATTTTAATTTTTTTAATATGTACTTTTAATATTTTTTCTCTTCCAATAATATCAGGAAGTCCAACAACTACCTGTCTATCAAACCTGCCTGGTCTCAATAAAGCTGGATCTAATACATCAGGCCTGTTTGTGGCTGCAATAATTATTACTCCTTCATTAGTTTCAAAACCATCCATCTCAACTAATAATTGATTTAGAGTTTGTTCTCTTTCATCATTTCCACCACCAAGACCAGCTCCTCTACTTCTTCCAACTGCATCTATTTCATCAATAAAAATAATACATGGAGAATTTTTTTTACCTTGCTCAAACATATCCCTAACTCTTGAGGCTCCAACACCAACAAACATTTCTACAAAATCTGATCCAGATATAGTAAAAAAAGGAACTTCAGCCTCACCAGCAATTGCTCTTGCAAGTAAAGTTTTACCTGTTCCTGGTTGGCCAACTAATAAACAGCCTCTAGGTATTTTTCCACCTAGTCTACTAAATTTTTTTGGATCTTTTAAAAATTGAACAACTTCTTCCACTTCTTCTTTGGCCTCTTCTATACCAGCAACATCATTAAATGTTACTTTGCCTTTTAGTTCGTTCATCAATTTTGCTTTGGACTTACCAAAGCCCATAGCTCCACCTTTACCACCTTGCATTTGTCTCATAAAAAATATCCAAACTGCAATTAGCAATAGCATTGGAAACCATGATAACAAAACTCCAAATAGTGATGGCATTTTATCTTCAAGAGGAGCGGCTGAGATACTCACTCCTTTGTTAGATAGTTTTTCAATTAAGTTTGGATAATTTGGAGAGTATGTTGAAAAAGAATTTCCATTGGAAAGAATTCCTCTTATTTTATTTCCTTGTATTTCAACTTTTACTACTCCGCCATTATCAACTGCTGATAAAAATTCTGAAAATATAATTGAATTATTGTTTTGAATATTGGTTTGAGGATTTTTAAACATATTGTAAAGACCAATAGTTAAAAAAACAATTGCAGCCCACATCGCTAAATTTTTTATATTCATAGGTATAAGATAAGAATTATTATCGATTTAACAAGTGTCAAATTGTTACAAAAATTAACCTTAATCCTAGTTTTCTTTAGATATTAATATGCTTTCATTTATTTTTTCAATAAAACAGCTTCCCAATGTTACTTTTGTAAATGAATTGGATTTAATTATTTCAATTAATCCACTAATACT
>CAJQSH010000015.1 GCA_905612505.1 uncultured Candidatus Pelagibacter sp.
AAAAACAGATCTTGGAATACAATTAGATTCTTCAATTTTTGCAGAGTTTGAAAAACAAAGCAAACATTTTAATTTTATTTTTTCAAAAGGAATAGATTATATCTATGAATTATTTAATTTTGATAAAAATTTTAAGAACAAAAATCTAAACAAGATATTAAAAATTCTTGCTAAAAATAAATTTTTTAACAACATTTTTGTTAAATATGCTGATAGAGGTTTAAATACTTGATGATTATTGAAGAGTAGTGTTATTAAAATTATCGAAATTATAAGTGTTTAAAATTTCAGAAATTTTATTTTTTCTAGTACTGAGATTTTGACATTCTAATAAAACTTGTTTTTCCTCTAGAGAAAAGGGCGAGGCCATTGCTAATGCATTAATTGTTTCATTTAAATTTTGTTTTTCTAACGACTTCCAGTTTATTATGTAGCCTCTTTTTTCAAATAATGATTTTAAATCTTTAAATATTAATTCAAGGTCTAAAAACTTTAATTGTTCTTTTTCAAGATTTATATCTTCTTTAAAATTATCAAAGTTAACTTCACACTCTCGATATGGTTTGTTATTTTTAATTTCTTTAATAACTTTAAATCTACTTAAACCATTTAAATCAATTAAATATCTACCATCACCAGTGTCGTTAAAACTAGTAATCTTTCCCAAACACCCAACATCATGCAAATCAGAAATTGAATTAATCTTGTTTTTTTTTGGCTGAATTAAACCAATCATTTTATTTGTTTTCATGCTGTCATTAATCATATCGACATATCTAGGTTCAAATATATTTAATGGAACTGTTGTTTGAGGAAAAATGATAAAATTGCTAAGAGGAAACACAGGAATTATTTTTGGTAATTCTTCTTTTTTTTTCATAGAACATGTTACCAAAATTTTAGGAATCTATAAATAAAACAAATATTTTATTATTGCTTGCAATAAAAAAAACCTCTATTTATAATATATTTTATAAGCGGGTCTAGCTCATTGGTAGAGCGAATCGTTGCCAACGATTAGGTAGAGGGTTCGATTCCCTTGACCCGCTCCATTAATAGGACAGAGCCCCTAATCTTATCTCACTGTTATCGCAATCGTTCGCATCGTTACAATAAAAACGATGTTACAAAATAAGGATTATAGAACACCCACTTATTTTTTTGACAGCTTATCTTTCATAATTAATTTAAGTTTTTTTAAGGTTCTTAAATCGTACCAACTTTTTGGTCCTCTTTTTAAGTTTCTTTCTTTTTCAACAACATTAACTTTTTTTTTAAGATCTTTGTGTTTTTCTTTAATTTTCATTTATTTTGCATTAATTTAATAAGCTCATAACTATGATCCTTAAAAGTTTTTTTATAATTTATAAAATAGCATAAATTTTTTTTTGTCATCTGTCATTAAAAACTTTTAGCTACTTTTGTCATAATTTTCAGTTTTTGAAGACAAAGTTTTTTTGGCAAAAATCCAAGTCCACAATCAGGAGCTAATATTAGTTTTCTTTTATCAATATGTTCAAGTGCTTGCTTAACTCTTTGATTAATTTTTTCTTCTGATTCAATTTCGCTGTTTGCAATTTTAACTACGCCTAAGATAATCGTCTTAGAATCAAACTTTTCTAATAAACTTAAATTATTATTTCGATGTGCATCTTCCAACGATATCTGATCTATTGTTGAATTGTTGAGGGCTTCAGAAATTTTCCAGTAGGATTCAAGAGGTGCTTTAGGATAATCTACAGCATCAAGTTTGTTCGGATAACCACAACATATATGTAAAATTTTTACAATTTCTTTTGGGCACCCGTGAAAACATCTCTCTAGATTGTCAATACCATAATCGATGGCTTCGGATGGTTTTCTGGCAAAAAGAGGTTCATCCACTTGTATATGTTTGCATCCTGAATCCACAAGTCTTTTGATTTCGGTGTTAATAGCATTTCCTAAATCAATACCCATTGTTTTCGAATCTGAATAATATTCATTTGATATGTTATCGCTAATTGACATTGGGCCAGGTATGGTAATTTTTACAGGGCATTTTGTAAATGATTGAGACATTTTCCATTCTTTGGGTAAAAAACTTTCTCCTGCAACAACTTTTGATGTAATTGTGGGAAACAAAGATTCATAGCTACCTGATCGAACAACTTTTTTGGTTAGTTTAGAAAAATCAATTCCTTTTAAATGTCTGCAGTGATAAAGAATGTAATTTTCTCTTCGAACTTCTCCATCCGTTATAATGTTGATTCCACATGTTTCTTGTTCTTTAATTATTTCTTGACATGCTTTTTTTATCAATTCATCTTTTTTTTTTCCAAGTAGACTCCAAGCTTTCTTCCAATCTTTGGGTGAATTATCTTCATTCTGAAACCAATCAGGAATTCTAAGGTAGGGTGGTTTTGGATATGATCCTATTGTGGTCGTTTTCATTTAACAGCATTCCCCTTTTTGTATTGGAGGACATTTTACATTCCCATATGAGCAATAAACACAACAATCCCCTTCTTTAGGCTTTAGGTCGTTTTTACAATGAGGACATTCCCAATAATATTGACAGTAATTAGTTGGCATCTGTTCAGTTGTTTGATGGTTACATTTGGGACACATGATTGTAGATTGTAGCTGAAGATCAGTCATGTAGTACTCTCTAGAGCCACGATCAATATCACCTTCTTCATGCTTCATCATACCTGATAAATTGTATTTTGTAAGCGATGTATTGGGGTTGGTTTTATAGGTAAATGGCCCGTGGTCCATGATGCTTGTTATTTGCTGCTAGAACCAAGAGCCTAAAAGCTTTTCAAAATTTTAAAAAATTTTTTGAAAATGTTTTTTACAGAAGCGAACTGTCCAAACGTTAGTATTATAGACAAACTATAGTAACGTTAAATACCACAGCCCATTTTTTATATGGAAACAACTTTCAAATTTGAGATGCATGTGGTACTTCTATTGATCTTGTATACTTGCAAGACAGGGAGTCCAGCAGGGTGAACGTTGAGTCAATTTGATCACACTTTGATCACTTTGATCACTTTGATCACATTGATCTCACTTAAGTATTGAACTGATAGATCAAATATGATTCAATATTAATTGAAATAACGTTGTGAATTAACTAATAAAACAATGACTAACAACGTAGAAAGAAAGAGTGTTAAATTATGCGTAGGTCACGCTCCATATAGCTGGAATCGTTGCCAACGATTAGGTAGAGGCTTCGATTCCCTTGACCCGCTCCATAAAGGTCCAAAATAAGGGTTAAATGAATGATTTTTTAGATAAGAAATGTGTACCGTGTGAAGGGAGCATTCCGTCTTTAGATATTAGCGAAATTCACAAATATCAAAAAAAAGTAGATGGTTGGGATGTTAAAAAAAACGAAAAACAAATATATTTTTTAGAAAAAAATTTTAAATTTAAAAATTTTTTTAATAGTCAAACTTTTATTAATAAGGTGGCTGAAATCTCAGAAAATGAAAATCACCACCCAGATATTTTATTTGGCTGGGGTTATGCAAAAATTTTAATCACAACTCATGCGATAGAAGGGTTGTCTCAAAATGATTTTATTTTAGCTGCTAAAATTGATCAAATTACTAATGTCTAAAATGTCTAGTTTTGGAAAAAACTAAAACGGTGTTTGTTTGATTGGCAAATTTAATTATTTCTTTGTCTCTAATCGATCCAAATGGTTGTATTATGGCTGATACACCAGATTGTACAAGTTTTTCTATCCCATCTACAAAAGGAAAGAAGGCGTCTGATGCAGCAACAATATCTTTTTTTATATTTTGAAATTTATTCATTTTATCAATAGCAATTTGACAACTATCAACTCTATTAGGTTGTCCCGAACCAATTCCAATAGTAGCGTTTTGACTAGCTAGAACTATTGCATTAGATTTAACATAGCTACAAACATTAAATGCGAAAATTAAACTTTTTAATTGTTTTTTAGTTGGTTTTTTTTTAGAAGCTATTTTAAAATCTTTAATAGAAAATTTATTGATATCTTCTGATTGTGCTAAAATAGATTCATTAACAGAATTAAATTTTACAGAATCGTTAATTAAAAAGTTAGAAGCGTCAACAATTCTTAGATTTTTTTTTCTTTTCAAAATTTTTAAAGCGTCCACATCAAAACTATTTGCAATTATGACTTCTAAAAAGATTTTATTTAATTCTAGTGCTAAATTTTTTTTAACTTTGTAGTTACAAGAAACAATGCTCCCAAATGCACTTACTGGATCACAGGCGACAGCTAGTTTATAACTTTTTAGTTCATTTTTATGAATTGACACCCCACAAGGGTTAGAGTGTTTAACGATCACGGTTCCTATATTATTTGGTAAAGATTTAGAAATAATTAAAGCTGAAAATATATCATTGTAGTTATTGTAGCTAAGTTGTTTACCATGAATTTGTATAATATTAAGTTTAGAAGATTTTGAGTAAATGGCACTTTCTTGGTGTGGATTTTCACCGTATCTTAATTTTTCAATTAAATTTCCATAAATAACTTTTTTTTTAGGAAAATTATTTTGAAAATTTTTATTAAAGTAATTTGAAATAACGGCATCATAATATGCGGTTTCAGAAAATGCTTCTAGTGACATTTTTTCTCTAAATTTAAAAGATGTGCCACCATTATTTTTTTTAATTTCATTAATTAATTCTTCATATTGATCTGGGGAAGTAATAACAGCCACATCGTTATAATTTTTTGCTGCTGCACGCACCATAGTTGGACCGCCAATATCAATGTTCTCTATAATTTTTAAATGATTTGTTGTCTGTTCTAAAGTTTTTTCAAAAGGATAAAAATTAACAATTACTAGATCTATTTCTTTAAAATTATTTTTTTTTAGATCTCTTTGGTGTGATTTATTGTTTCTTTTGCTCAAAATACCAGCATGTATTTTGGGATGTAAAGTTTTAACTCTACCACCAAGTATTTCCGGTGAGTTTGTATATTCTGAAACTTCAACACATTTAAAGTTAAGTCTTTTTATTTCTTTATAGGTACCTCCAGAACTAATTAATTCAATTTTATGTTTAGTTAGTGCATTTAAAAGTACTTTTAATTTTTTTTTATTTGAAACAGAAATTAAAACTTTTTTTATTTTTTTCATTATAGTTTGGTTAATTCCCATTTTATAGTCTGAATTTCATTTTGAGTCATTCCCGAAATAAATATGTTTTGATTATTTATAAAAGAATTTTTTTTGCCAAAATATAAGCCGTTATCAATATTAATTTGATGTTCGTCACAAATAAATTTCCAACCCTCACCATTAAGCTCTATAAGTATCGACTTATTGTCTTGGGTTTTCATTATTTTGACATTAGGTTCTAAATGAAACCTAATTTCAAAATTTCTATTTTTAAATTCATTTTTTGAAATAATTCTATCGTGACCAATAAATTTTAGTTGCTCTGGATAAAATTCAATTTCTCTATCATGAATAGTCCCATATTCTTTCAAATAGCCATCATGTGCAGCATTTATTTTCCAATAATTTTTTTGAAATACAATATTTTTTTTTATTATTTTTAAACCATATAAAACTTTAGAGCCTATCTTTGACGATTTTACAAACTTACAGGAAGATCTATCGTTTAATATTAGCGTGCTATGGACAGCAGTTGATTTTGATAACTCGTTTAAACGATGCTTATAATCTTGAAAATATCCAGAATTACAAATTAATTTTTTACCGTTAGAAATAATTTCGAATGATAGTGCTCCAGATTGATAGTTTGAGGAAAATTTTTTATCAGGACTAGAACCAACATCCATTACAAGGGATATTTTTTTGTTATTTAAAATTGTATATCCACCCACTTCATTATTTTGATTTTTAAATTTATAACCGAGTCTAAGTAGGTAGCTATCCAATTCAGCATTATTAGATTCTTGATTTCCATTAAACAAGATATCTTTTTTATTATTTTGCCAAACAAAAGCATAAGCTTGACCTAGGTAGTATATTGTTTCATCTATATATTCTGGAGTTTGACTCTGAGATTCTTTTAACCACTCTCTTATTAGTACAAAATATTTTAAATAAAAATTTAATTGTCTTATGTTTCTTGATTTTGGAAAATAATTACTATCAAAGGAAAACTTTATTATTTTTTTTAATAAATTAAGTCCAAAATTTAAATAATCAGCTCTATCCCGATAAGATAGACCAGTTAAAATAATAGCAGCACAACCTATCATTTTATCATCAGCCCATTCAGATTTTTCTATTTCATTGATTATATGATTAACCTGTTTTTGAATAATTTTATTAAATTTTTCTTTATAGTTTAAATCTCCTTCTTCATAAGTAAGTTTGGAATTTGAAATCCAAGAAATTATTCTTTTTGAAATAATATCTATTTCCCAACTTTTAGGGTTATATTTATCATTATTTTCTATCCAGTTTAAAATTATATATTGAGTTTCTTTTTTTGATGATTTTAAGTCTAGACTAAATAGCCAAAAAAAACTGTGTAGATTAGTATAATCCTTTTCTTTTAAATTTTTATTGTTCCAAAAGGAGTTTAATGAATAATTTTCAATTTTAATTTTCTTTTTATCATATTTTATTAGACAATCTAATAAACTTGGACTGGGTCTATACTCTAAATTATTATTGTTAGTAGTGGAAATTTTATTATTATAGATATTGGAATTTAAATAAAGTTCTCTAATTTTTTTTACAATGTAGAAAAAAAAATGATTTATATAATTTAATGGATTTTTAAAAATCATTATTTTAACTTGATTTTAAAAGATCGATATTTTTTTTTATATTTCCATTATTATTTTTAAAAATTGTAGTTCCAGAAACAAGAATATTAGCACCTGCTTCAATAGCTAATTTGCTATTATCAAAATTAATTCCACCATCTATTTCAATATCAAAATTTAATTTTTTTTCATCTCTAATATTTTTTAAATTTGTAATTTTACTTAAAACTTCAGGCATAAATTTTTGTCCTCCAAAGCCAGGATATACACTCATAATTAAAATTAAATCTATTTCATTTAAATAATCTTTAACAATATCTATTTTTGTTTTAGGATTTAGTGAAACACCAACTTTTTTATTTAATTTTTTTATAAATTGTATTGATGCTTGTAAGTTATCTGTAGTTTCTGGGTGTATAGTAATAATATTAGCGCCAGCATCAGCATAATCTTGAATATATTTATGTACCGGAGAAATCATTAAATGCACATCAAAAGGTAGTTTTGTATATTTTCTGAGTGTCTTAATAACTGGTGGTCCTATTGTCAAGTTTGGAACAAAATGACCATCCATTACGTCTACATGAATCATATCTGCTCCTCCTTCTTCTAGTCTTTTAATTTCGTTTCCTAATTGACTAAAATCAGCAGATAGAATTGATGGTGAAATTTGTATTTTTTTCATTGATTACCATATTAGTAGTATCAATTTTATTTTTTAATTTGAATTAATTTTTACCAAAAATACGATAAATTTCTGAAGCAATTTCGCTTTCTAAAGGAAAAGATAGCATCCCCATGACAGAATAGCCCAATAGATATGGCATAAGGTAAAATCTGATCATATAGAAGAACCATGCCACATAAAGAGGGACAAGAAAGGGTATGATGAACGAGGGGGTGATTGGTTTAAATAAACGTGTTAATGGGTTTGTTAATCTTACAAACGCTTTCATAAAAAAGAATTCTGAATTTTCTCTTTGGAAGACATTCATTGCCACTTTTCCAATAAGAGTCCACATAACAACACCTAAAATGTAATCAATTATAAGAATAAATGGATGAATTTCTGGCATAAATATAAAAAGAAATTTTTTTTTAGACTTAACTAAGGGGCGAAATTAATCGCCCCTCAATATAAAATTTAATTAGTGTTGTTTTCCAAGAATTGTTTTACCGCTTGGAACACGAACTTCGTCAACCATAGCTTGAGTAGCTTTATCTGGCTCATCTGTCAATAAACTGACAACCACCATAGCAACTAAACTTACTAATGATCCAACGATACCGAATGTAAGCTGAGTTATACCCCAGAATCCAGATCCACCATTACGTACCCAAATTAAGTACGCCGTACCAGAAGCTAATCCTAGTAGCATCCCTGCAACAGCACCAGGTCCATTCGCTCTTTTCCACCATACACCAAGTACAAGTGGGAAGAACAATCCTGACATCGCAAAGTCAAAAGCCCAGATTACTGAACCTAAGATACCTTGGATACCCATTGCGGCAATAGTTGCTCCAGCAAAACCAATTAACACAAGTAAAACTCTTGCAACAATTAGTCTTTTTGCAGCTTCTGCTTTTGGATCAATGATTTTGTAATACAAGTCATGAGACAAAGCATTTGCAATTGCTAAAACTAAACCATCAGCAGTAGACATGGCAGCTGCCATACCTCCGGCGGCAACCAAACCTGAGATTACATAAGGTAATCCAGCAATTTCTGGAGTAGCTAACACAACGGCTTTACCACCCATGAAAAACTCATTTAATTCAAGAGTTCCATTTCCGTTAAAGTCGCTAACAAACATTAATTTAGCTTGGTTCCAGTTTTGGTACCAGTCTAATGCTTGAACGTCAGTTATTGATTTACCAATAATCCCTGTTGAAAGCGTTGGATCAATCAGTGACAGTTTTGATAATGTAGCTAACATTGGTGCAGTTGAGTATAAAATGAAGATGAAAAGTAGCGACCATGCTACAGATCTTCTAGCCGATTTTACACTTGGAGTCGTAAAATATCTCATCATAACGTGAGGCAAAGAAGCTGTTCCAGCCATCATACAAATTGCTAGAGAAATAAATCCCCAAGTTGTTCCGTTAACTGCGGAGTGTGCTTTAGTGATTCCAGCTAAGCCTTTTGGTACTGTAGCTAAATCAGCTGCAGAGTTTTTAACAAATCCAAACTGACCTTCTAATTCAGCAATCCTAGCCACCTCATCTCCCAACATTAAATGTGGGAAGAATCCAGCACCCATTTTATTACTGATCCAAAATACTGGAAGTAAGTAAGCAATAATTAAAACTATATATTGCGCAACCTGCGTCCACGTAACTGCTCTCATTCCACCAAGCATAGAACAAAGTAATATACTTGCTAATCCAACGTACACAGCTAATTTAAAAGGAATATCTAGTGCTACCGAAGCAATAGTTCCTGTTGCATTAATTTGTGCAGTCACATATGTGAATGAAGCTACTGTTAATACCAGCACTGCAGATAATCTTGCAGCGTTACCGCCATATCTTGTACCAACAAAATCTGGAACTGTGTAACAGCCAAATTTTCTTAGGTAAGGTGCTAACAAAGAAGCCACCAGAACATACCCTCCAGTCCATCCAACTAGAAGCGCCATATATCCATAGCCTTTGAAGTAAATACCACCAGCCATTGCAACAAATGATGCACCAGACATCCAGTCTGCTGCAGTAGCCATTCCATTGAACACGGTAGGTACTTGTCTTCCTGCTACGTAATATGCGTCCATTTGAAGTGTACGTGATAACCAACCGATTATCGCATAGATAGCAATTGTAAATACAACAAAAGCAATTCCTATTGATTTTGCCG
This sequence comes from uncultured Candidatus Pelagibacter sp., assembly GCA_905612505.1. Taxonomy (GTDB): domain Bacteria; phylum Pseudomonadota; class Alphaproteobacteria; order Pelagibacterales; family Pelagibacteraceae; genus Pelagibacter. The sequence goes on from CAJQSH010000015.1 coordinate 9,603, forward strand.
ATACTCCTGCTTGTTCAAGAATTGCCATTAAGATTATAAACCCTATAAAACCACCCGTATAGATTCCATAAACTTTTGGCAGATTGTCTATAAATTTACCTTTTATCATTAGTCACCCTCTCTTTCAGTATAACCGAACTCTTCATCTATTTTTTCTTGTCTACCCGCAAACCAGAAGATCAATATTACAAATGCTAATAATGATCCCTGACATGTCATATAATATGACAGTGGATATCCAAAAGGTCTAAAGCTAGACGCTTCCATTTCGGTTCCAAAGAAGAAGATGCCAATTGAGAATATAAACCAGATTGCTAAAGTAATGAATAGCAAAGTCCTAGTTTTTTCCCAGTGTTGTGTTTGTTTTGACATTTTTTACTCTCCCTATTAGGTTAAAAATGGGACCATACATAAAACCGTGAAGATTGAAACCCTTAAAAATCTTAGATATTATGGTGTTTTTGTAATATATAGCAACTAGAGGTAGACTAAATATGCTTAAATATAAACTTAAATTTAAAGATGTAAAACTTGAAGATTTTAAAGTTTATCTATTTGCTTTATTTAAGGCAATCTTGCCAAAGAAAAAAATAAAAAATACCGAAGATCTTAAATCTTTTATCCAAAAAAAGTCAGCATGGGTATCACAAGTAACTTTGTATAATTATCTGAAAACAAGAATGGGAACTAAGTGGGTACTACACTTTGATGACGAAAAATTTTTATCATCTATTAATAAAGCTAAATGGAATATTTATTCTATAGCGCTTCAAGATCTTACCTTTTACAGCTTTTCTTATTTGAATGTTTTTTTTAATTATCAAGAAACAAATAAAGCTAATGAGATTTATGAAGAGATTTTAAATAAAGAATCTGAAAATGGAATGCCAACAGAGGTAATTTTATTTGCAAAAAAAAAATTTGGAGAAAGGATACAAAAAATTGACTGGAAAAGATATTATGAATCTTGGCCATTTAATGAAAGTGCATTGGCCTTATATGAGTGGGCCCCAATTGCCGAGGAACTAAAAACCTTAGATAGAAAAATAGTTTTAAATTCTATGATTTTAAAATGGGATAATATTAAAAAAGAGTTTATAAAATTAATAAGTATTTAAATATTTTTTCTATTGTCTACCAAACTTTGAACAACACTTGGGTCTGCTAGAGTTGTGGTGTCACCCAATTGTTTATGTTCATTGGCTGCGATTTTTCTTAAAATTCTTCTCATAATTTTTCCAGATCTTGTTTTAGGAAGTCCTGGCGAAAAATGAATTATGTCAGGCGTTGCAATTGCACCAATTTGTTTTCTAACCCAAAGCTTAAGCTCTCTTTCAAGTTCTCCGTTATGTTTTTCTCCAACATTTAAAGTAACATAACAATATAAACCATTTCCTTTAATATCGTGAGGATAACCAACTACTGCAGCCTCAGCTACTTTTGGATGAGCAACAAAAGCACTTTCTATTTCTGCTGTACCTAAATTATGACCCGATACAATGATTACATCATCGACACGACCTGTGATCCAGTAATAACCATCTTTATCTCTTTTAGCTCCATCACCAGTAAAATATTTTCCATCAAATTGTGAAAAGTAAGTATCAATAAATCTTTGATGATCACCATAAACAGTTCTCATTTGACCGGGCCAAGATTGAGAAATGCATAGCCTACCTTCTCCAACTCCTTTAATTTCGTTTCCATTTTTATCTACAATGGCTGGTTTAATTCCATAAAAGGGTTTGGTTGCTGATCCAGGTTTAAGATTTATAGCACCAGTCTGTGGGCTTATTAATATTCCACCAGTTTCAGTTTGCCACCAAGTGTCAACAATGGGACATTTTGCATTACCAACTACATTATAATACCACAACCAAGCCTCTGGGTTTATTGGTTCACCTACTGATCCTAATAATTTTAAAGATTTTCTCGATGTGCTGTTGACTGGTTTATCACCCTCTCTCATTAAAGCTCTAATAGCAGTTGGAGCTGTATAAAAAATATTCACTTTATATTTATCAATTATTTGCCACCATCTTGAATTATCAGGGTAAGTAGGAACACCTTCAAACATTATAGTGGTTGCACCGTTTGCTAGTGGACCATAAATTATATAGCTATGCCCAGTTACCCAACCTATATCTGCGGTGCACCAGTAGATATCCTTAGGTTTATAGTTAAAAATATATTGGTGAGTCATTGAGGCATAGACCATGTAACCACCCGTAGTATGCAAAACACCTTTGGGTTTACCTGTAGAACCAGAAGTATATAGGATGAACAAAGCATCCTCTGCATTCATTTCTTCAGGCTCACAATTGTTTGAAACATCTTTAATTAAATTATGATACCAAACATCTCTATCGTTAACCCAATTAACATAATTACCAGTTCTTTTAACTACAATACATTTTTTTACATTTGGACAGCTTAATAAGGCTTCATCTGTAATTTTTTTTAAAGGAATAGTTTTTCCACCTCTCACACCTTCATCTGCAGTAATTATGTATTCAGACTCACAATCATTTACTCTTCCAGAAATTGAATCAGCAGAAAAACCACCAAAAATAATTGAGTGAACAGCACCAATTCTTGCACATGCAAGCATTGTAATTGCTAACTCAGGGATCATAGTCAAATAAATTGTAACACGGTCACCTTTTTTAATTCCCAATTTTTTTAAGCCGTTTGCAGTTTTTGAAACTTCTATATGCAGCTGTTTATAAGATATTTTTTTTGTATCTTTAGGATCATCCCCAACCCAAATGATTGCAGTTTTGTCTTTTTTATCCTTAAGGTGCCTATCTATACAGTTTGCAGAAGCGTTTAACGTTCCATCTTCATACCATTTAATTTTTACTTCTGTTTTACTGTACTTAACGTTTTTAATTTTTTTATAAAGTTTAATCCAAGTTATTCTTTTTCCTTCTTTCAGCTTTAATGCAGTTGTGTGTTGGCTTGTGGTTGATTTTATTTAATACTTTAATTAATTCTTGGTCACTTTTTCTACATTGTAGCGCTATCACTCCCTGACCAGCACTAGGAATTATTTCTAATGTTGAAAATGTCTGAGAAATTTTATCTTCTAAGCCTAATGATTTAATACCTGCATAAGATAAAATTATTGCATCATATAAATTTTCATTTAATTTTTTAATTCTTGTGTCTACATTTCCTCTTATTAATTTACAATTAAGATCTTCTCTTATTTTTTTTAGCTGAAACTCTCTTCGAAAAGATGAAGTTCCAACAATCGCATTAGGTTTAAGTTCTTTAATATTTTTATTACCATTACTAATTAAAATTTCTCTTGGATTGTTCCTTTCTAAGAAACAATTAGTTAACAATTCTTGCGTTTCATCTGTTGGCATGTCCTTTAATGCATGGACCGCTATATCAATTTTTTTTTCTAATAATTCTTGCTCTATTAATTTACAAAATGCACCTTTGCCACCATGTTCAGATACTCTTACATCCTTTATAATATCGCCAGTTGTTGTAATGCTTTTTATCTCAACACTTTCTATTTGTGGATTTCTTAATAGTTCTATTCTTGCTCTTTCTGCATAAATAAGCGCGAGTTTGCTCCCTCTAGATCCAATAATAATTTTGTTTTTCATTTAGTTACTTTATAATTCATAGCTTATAATGAGATTGTATTATTAATAAAAACTAATTCTATGAGTAAAAAACCTATAATTTTAGGAATTGAATCAAGCTGCGATGAAACAGCTGCTTCTATAATTTCTGAAAATGAACAGGGTATTCCAACAGTTTTATCTAACATTGTTTCAAGTCAGGTTGATGTTCATAAAGAGTTTGGTGGTGTGGTTCCTGAGCTGGCTGCAAGATCTCATATAGAAAAAATTGATTTAATTACAAAAAAAGCAATTGAAGAAAGTGGGATAAAGTTAGAGGAAATAGACGCTATAGCAGCAACTGCAGGACCTGGTCTTATGGTTTGTTTATCAGTTGGGTTAAGCTTTGGAAAAGCTATGGCATCCTCATTAAAAAAACCATTTATTGCTGTTAACCATCTTGAGGGGCATGCCTTAAGCCCAAAATTAAATTCTAAACTAGATTATCCATATCTATTACTTTTAATTTCTGGAGGACATACACAATTCCTAAATGTTCGCGGATTAGGAAAATACAAAAGATTAGGAACAACAATAGATGATGCCGTTGGAGAAGCATTTGATAAAACTGCAAAGTTACTTGGCATAGAGTTTCCAGGTGGTCCACAAATAGAAGAGTATGCCAAAAAAGGAAATCCAAATAAATATCAATTACCAAAACCAATAATACATAAGGGTGGCTGTAATTTATCTTTTGCAGGTCTTAAAACTGCCGTTCTCCGAGTCACGAAGCAAATAAAAACAGAACAAGAAAAATACGATCTAGCAGCTTCCTTTCAAAAAACTGTTGAGGAAATACTTTATAAAAAAAGCAAAGTAGCGTTTAAAGAATTTAAGAATATTAATAAAGACAAAAGTAATACTTTTGTTGTTGCTGGAGGTGTAGCAGCAAATAAAAAAATTAGAAAAGTTTTAATAACTCTTTGTGAAGAAGAAAATTTTAAAGCTATTTTTCCTCCTATAAGTTTGTGCGGAGATAATGCTGCAATGATTGCTATGGTTGGATTAGAAAAATTTAAACTTAAACAGTTTAATAATTTAGATTATCCTGTAAAACCTAGATGGGCCTTAGATGAAAAAGCTGTATTTTTAAAAGGCCCAGGAGTAAAATTATAAAAAACAATATTTTAAAAAAAAAATTTCAATTAAATAAATTTAAGTTATAAAGAAAATTAATGACATTATTAAAATTTAAAATATGATATTCAAATAGGATAAAATTATGAGCAAAACAGGCTTTGATTTAGCTTTAAAAATTGGATCAAAAAAATTACACATTAAAAGGCAAAAACAACTTGATGCTGCCTATCATTACCACAAGAGTTTTCATGATAAAAATGGAAACATTGATTCAAAATATTTAGAATTAAGGAATTGTCCTGTTTGTAATAAAAATAATTTTGTTTTTTTATTTTTAAAAAATGGCGGCAATTATGTACAATGTAAAAATTGTCAGCTTGTTTATCTTAATCCATGTTTTACCGATGTACACCTAGAAAATTTTTACAAAGGCATGCATAACATGCAGGCTGCAGTTGTGAAAAATGAGAGTCATTTTTATAGAAAAATATATTCTTATGGAATTAAAAATATCAACAAATTTATAAAACCTAAAAATGAAAAAAAAATCCTTGATCTTGGTTGTTCTAGTGGTTTTTTTTTAGACATTGCAAAAGAAAAAAAGTGGAAAACATTTGGAATTGAGTTAAATGAAAAAGACCTTGAGATTACAAAAAAAAATCACAATGTTAAAAACATCAATTTATATCAAGCTAAAAAAGAATTTAATTTAAAATTTGATGTTATTACCATGTGGGATGTTATTGAACATGTAAAGGATCCTCACGAGCTTCTTAAAACAATAAAGAAAAGTCTAAAACCTGGTGGACTATTTTTTTTTCAAACACCAAATGTAAATTCTTTAGCAGCAAGAATTTTGAAGGAAAAGTGCAATGTTTTTGATGGAATTGAGCATGTTAATCTTTTTAATGAAAACAATATTTACACTATTGCAAAAAAAAATAAGTTTAAAGTTCTTTTGGTGGAATCTGTAATATCGGAAATTCCTATTATTTCTAATTATTTAAATTATGATCATCCGTATTTCGGAAATTCAAAAGAGAAAAAGATTTTAGGAATAATTAATGATAAAATTTTACATAAAAATTACCTAGGATACAAAATTCAAGCAGTTTTTAAATCGATGTAATTTAAACTTTTAAAAATTTAAAAAAAATCTAAATATGGTTATTAAATGCAGTATTGGTTAATGAAATCCGAACCCGATGTTTGGTCAATTGATCAACAAAAAAAAGCAGGGTCAAAAGGAGCGCCCTGGGATGGAGTAAGAAATTATCAAGCAGCAAAAAATTTAAGAAATATGAAAAAAAGAGATCTTTGTTTCTTTTATCATTCAAATATTGGAAAAGAGATTGTTGGTATAGTTGAAGTAATCAAAGAAGCATTTATAGATAAAACCGACAAAGATCGACGTTTTGTAGCAGTTCAAGTGAAGTTTAAAGAAAAATTAAAAAAAAGTGTTACCCTTGAAGAGATTAAAAAAAATAAGGCTCTTAGCCATTTATCGCTTATAAAACAAAGTAGATTATCAGTTATGACTATAGACTC
>CAJQSH010000016.1 GCA_905612505.1 uncultured Candidatus Pelagibacter sp.
CTCTTTTTCAATTATTAACTTAATTGAAACAAGTGAAGATTTTAGATCTTTAATCAAAGATCCAACTAATAATAAAGAAGATCAACTTACCGCTTTTAAAAAAATTTCAGAACAATATAAATTACAAGAATTATTAACAAAATTTTTAAGTTTTCTAATATCTAAGAGAAGGTTCTTCTACGTAGATAAGATTTTAAAAAGTTTTGTTGAAACATGCTCAATTAAAAGAGGTGAATTAAAAGCTGAATTAACTTCTGCAAAAGATCTTACTGAAAATGAAGTTAACAATATTAAAGAAGAACTAACTAAAAACTTTAGTTCAAAAATAAAATTAAACTACAAGTATGACTCAAGTTTAATTGGGGGTTTGATTGTGCAAGTCGGAAGCACAATGGTGGATACTTCCATTAAAAATAAATTACAACAAATAGAAAATAGGATGATAGAGGCATAAATGGATATAAACCCATCAGAAGTAACAAAGATATTAAAAGAACAAATTAAAAAATTTGGCGATAAAGTAGAAGTGACAGAAGTTGGTCAAGTTTTATCAGTAGGAGATGGTATTGCCAGAGTATATGGACTAGACAACGTTCAAGCTGGAGAGATGGTTGAGTTTTCTGATGGATCAAAAGGAATGGCTCTTAACTTAGAAAGCGAAAATGTTGGAGTTGTAATTTTTGGAGACGACAGAAAAATTAAAGAAGGCGATGTTGTTAAAAGAACAGGAAGTATTGTTGACACACCTATTGGAAAAGAATTATTGGGGAGAGTTGTTGATGGATTAGGAAATCCAATTGATGGTAAAGGTGCTTTGGATAAAGCAACAAAAAGAAACAGAGTTGAAGTAAAAGCTCCTGGAATTATTCCAAGACAATCGGTTAGTGAGCCAATGCAAACAGGTTTAAAATCAATTGATAGTTTAGTACCTATTGGAAGAGGACAACGTGAATTAATTATTGGTGATAGACAAACTGGAAAAACTGCAGTTGCTATTGATGCAATTATTAATCAGAAAAAAATAAATGAATCTGGTGATGAAAAGCAAAAACTTTATTGTATCTATGTCGCTATAGGTCAAAAAAGATCTACTGTTAGACAAATTCAAAAAACTTTAGAAGAAGCGGGTGCAATGAAGTATACAACAATTGTAGCTGCTACAGCTTCAGACGCAGCACCACTTCAATTTTTAGCACCTTATACAGGCTGCACAATGGGTGAATATTATAGAGATAATGGCATGCATGCATTAATCATTTATGATGATTTATCTAAGCAGGCTGTAGCTTATAGACAGATGTCACTTTTATTAAGAAGACCTCCAGGAAGAGAAGCTTATCCAGGAGATGTATTTTACCTACATAGTAGATTACTTGAAAGAGCTGCCAAACTTAGTGATGAGCATGGCGGAGGGTCATTAACTGCTCTTCCAATAATTGAAACACAAGGTGGAGACGTATCAGCATTTATTCCAACTAACGTGATTTCAATTACTGATGGACAAATATTTCTTGAAACAGAATTGTTTAACCAAGGAATTAGACCAGCGATTAACGTAGGTTTATCAGTTTCTAGAGTTGGATCTGCAGCACAAACAAAAGCAATGAAAAAAGTTTCTGGTTCAATGAAACTTGAACTTGCACAATACAGAGAAATGGCTGCCTTTGCTCAATTTGGATCTGATTTAGATGCATCAACGCAAAAACTTTTAAATAGAGGTTCAAAATTAACTGAACTTCTAAAACAAAAACAATATTCTCCAATGACAGTTGCTGAACAAGTAATTTCAGTTTTTTGTGGAGTTAAAGGTTATTTGGATGATGTAGAGCTTAAAGATATTGCTGAGTTTGAATCTAAAATTATTGAAAAATGTAAATCTGAAAAACCAGAAATTTTAGAATCTGTTTTAAGTTCAGGGAAACTTGAGGAAGATACTGAAAAATCATTGGCTGAAGTAATAATGGAACTTAAGAAAAACTTTAATTCATAATATATGGCAACGCTAGACGATTTAAAAAAAAGAATAGCAAGTGTAAAATCTACACAAAAGATTACCAAGGCCATGAAAATGGTTGCGGCTGCTAAACTTAGGAGAGCACAAGAAAATGCGGAAAGAGGAAGACCTTATTCTGAAAAAATGAATAATATTATTCTTAATTTATCTAGTGGTATTTCTGATAAAGAAAATGCTCCAAAGTTACTTTCAGGAACGGGTGAAGAAAAAATACATTTGTGTATAGTTTTAACATCTGATCGAGGTCTCTGTGGCGGCT
>CAJQSH010000017.1 GCA_905612505.1 uncultured Candidatus Pelagibacter sp.
GTCCTTTTGCCTGAGAGATTCCTGGGTAGTTGCTCCTTCGGCGCTACGATATTATGTAGTCTCTCCCATAAAGAAACAATCTATTAGATAGAAGTAAGAGTCAATCTATAACTTTTTTTTTCTATTAAATAAAAGCAAAGAAAATAATTGAAGTAAAACAGCAAAGAAAATGATTGCACCTCCAATTATCGTAAAAAATGGAACTCTTTCTCCAACAAATAAAAATGCCCATATCGGACCAAGAACAGATTCTGAAAGCATAATTATACCAACTATAGCTGATGGAGTTGTTCTTGCACCAATTGTAATAAATATAAATCCAAATCCAACCTGAAAGAAACCAGCAATAAATCCTAAAATGATATCATGAAATGAAATTATAAGACTGTATGAAAAATAAATAGAAGCAATTAATCCAATTAAACATGAGCTAACACCTGCTACAAATTGTGCAGGAACCATATCAACATTTGGAAATTTTCTAACTATCACTATTAAAATAGCAAATGTTATTGGCATGGTAAATGCTGCAAGGTTTCCTGACATTTCTCCAGGTGATAAAGAATTTCCTAGCATAAAAAAAACACCTATAATTGCTAAAATAATTGACGTTAGTGTAAGCACAGAAATTTTCTCTTTCAAAAAAAAATAACCAAAAATTGCTAAAAAAAGAACTTGTAACGAAATAATAAAATTAGTGTTAGCAACAGCCGTATTGTACATGGCAAAAACATAACCACAAAAACCAAATGACAAGATAATTCCACTAAAAAATCCTGGTAATCCAGATGCATAAAAGGAATTAAAAAGCCTCTTTTTATAAGTGAATATTAAAAATGTTAAAACTGTTAACCCAAAAAATAATGATCTCCAAAATAAAATTTGCCATAATGTAGCACCATCAAAAGATTTTACTATAAGACCACCAAAACTTAAGCTTAAGGCTCCAAGAAATATTAACAAAGGTCCTGGAAGATTTTTAATTATGTTCATTTAAATATTTTGTTGTTTCGTCAGTATACTCCTTAAATAGTTTTTCAGCCTCTGCAAGATTTACTTCTTTAAATTGTATATTAGTTCCAGGGGTTAGTTGTGCAATCTTATCTAAATCTGCAGAAATCACTGTTGCTATCTTTGGATAACCTCCAATAGTTCCGTGGTCTGATAATAAAATTATTGGTTTTCCATCAGCAGGAACTTGAATGACACCTCTAATTAGCCCTTCTGATTTAATATTTGTATTTACTATATTTTCTAAACTAGGTCCATCCAACCTCATCCCCATCCTGTCTGTAAGATGACTCACCTTATATGTTTCGTGGAAAAAAATATTTTTTGCATTGTCTGAAAAATAAAGGAGTCAATGAATAAAAACTTATCTAATTTACCAGAAAATTTATTGAGAACTTCAAATTATTTAGATCATCCTGTTTTTAATAATTATCATTCTGAAACTGAAATGCTTAGATATTTAAAAAAATTAGAAGACTCTGATATTGCTTTAAACAAATCAATGATTGCTTTAGGATCATGCACTATGAAACTTAATGCAGTTTCTGAAATGATACCTGTTACATGGAAAGAATTTTCCCAACCACACCCTTTTTCTCCTGTAGAACAAATGGATGGTTATAGAGAGTTATTTACTGATTTAAAAAATTGGTTAAGATCAATCACAGGATTTTCTGGTGTTTCATTGCAACCAAATGCTGGAGCTCAAGGTGAATTTGCTGGTTTAATGGTAATACGTAAATTTCATGAGAAAAATAAAGAAACTAATCGGAAAGTTTGTTTAATTCCAAGTTCTGCACATGGTACAAACCCAGCAAGTGCTCAAATGGTTGGCATGAAGGTTGTTGTTGTTAAATGTGACCAGCATGGAAATGTAGACTATGACGACTTAAAGAAAAAAGCTGAAGAACACTCAGATAATTTAGCAGCATTAATGGTTACATATCCTTCTACACATGGTGTATTTGAAGAAAAAATAACTGATATTTGCAATCTTATCCATAATCTTGGCGGACAAGTTTATATGGATGGAGCAAATTTAAATGCATTAGTAGGAATTGCGAAACCTGGAAACTTTGGACCAGATGTTTGCCATATAAATTTACATAAAACTTTTTGTATACCGCACGGTGGGGGTGGACCAGGTATGGGTCCAATAGCATGTAAAAAACATTTAGAAGTTTTTTTACCAAAGCATTCAGTAATTAAAGATTGTGGCCCAGCGACAGGAATGGGAGCTGTATCTGCAGCACCATGGGGTAGTTCAAGCATTTTATCAATTTCTTGGATGTATATTAAAATGATGGGTTCTGAAGGTTTAAAAAAAGCATCACAAGTTGCAATACTTAATGCAAATTATATTGCATATAAATTAAAAGATTCATTTCCAATTTTATACAAAGGTAAAACTGGGAATGTGGCTCATGAATGCATCATAGATATTAGAAAAATAAAGAGTGATACTGGCATAACTGAGGAAGATATAGCAAAACGATTAATAGATTTTGGTTATCATGCTCCAACGATGTCGTGGCCTGTTGCAGGTACAATGATGATTGAACCTACAGAAAGTGAAAGTTTAAGGGAAATCGATAGATTTTGTTCGACACTTCAAAAAATAAAACAGGAAATAGATAAAATTCAAACTGGTAAATACGATAAAATTGACAATCCACTGAAGAATGCGCCACATACACACGTTGAATTAACTTCTAACAAGTGGGATCATAAGTATGAAAGAGAAGAGGCCGCTTATCCTTCAGAGTTTTTAAAGACAAATAAATATTGGCCTCCAGTTGGTAGAGTGGATAATGTTTATGGAGATAAAAACTTATTTTGTGCGTGCCCATCAATGGATGAGTACGAAGATACAGTCTCATAAAAATTTATTAAAATGAAAATAGCTGTAGTAGGGTCAGGCATCTCAGGATTAAGCTTAATAAGGCAAAAGGTTATTCATATGGACCTGCATTTAAATTTGAATATGTTTTACTGGTACCTGTTAAAGGCAAAGAGATGAAAATTACTTTTGATGACTGAATATTTATGCAAGATGAAAGAGTTGCAATCAATAGAGCAACAATGACTAAGTTTGGTATAAAGGTTGCTGAACTTACAGTTATGTTTGTTAAGGATTAGTAATTTATTTTTTTCATTCCTTTTTCAACAATTTTAAAATAAATATTATTTGGAAGTATTCTTAATATTTTCATTATAAATGTAAAAGCTTTTGGAAAGTGAATCTCGAATCCTTTTTTCTTGATTAATCCTAGATAGATTTGTTCAGCTGCAAACTCTGGTGATTTTATCATAGGCATGGGAAAATCATTTTGATCTGTCATTGGAGTTTTAATAAACCCTGGGCTTATTAGAGTTACTCTTACATTTTTTCTTTTCATTTCAAAATGTAAACTTTCTGTAAAACTAGTAAGAGCAGACTTCGAAGCACAGTAAGCACCAGCTG
>CAJQSH010000018.1 GCA_905612505.1 uncultured Candidatus Pelagibacter sp.
GGATTATTGAACATGGGATATTGTTCTTGAATTTAAAGATTTTGTTTACAATTCAACTTATGCAAAAATAGCTTCTGAATTAATGTCGGCTAAAAAAATAAATCTTGTAATGGATAATTGATTTTTAAGAGAAAGTGGCTCTAAATCATTAACACCTTTTCATCATGACATAAGTTATTTTGACATAGATGGAACTATGTGTGTTCTTTGATTGCCATTACAGGATACAGGTAAAAATGAAGGAGTTGTTTGAGTTAAAAGCTCTCACTTATGGAATAAATTTTTTTTAAGAGTGCTTTTTAAAAATGCTCACAAAATTGAGGGTAATGAGTGTATTGTTAATGGAAAGAAACATGAATTATCTCCAAATATTTTAAGAAATAAAGATAAATATGATTTTTTATAATGGGATTCTGAATTAGGATATGCGGTTATATTTGATATGAGAACTCTTCATGGGACACTTAGCTCTTCAATACCCAAAAAAAAATTAAGTCGTTATACTTTAAGAGTAGCAAAAGAAGATGCTAAGATTAGCTATGTTGGTGATTGGACGAGTTATAATTATAAAAAAGCTATGGAAGATGATGGCTATAAAAATGGTGATAGCCTGGGAGGTAAAATGTTTCCAACTTTATTTGAATCCTGTTAACTAGTAAATTTATCTAACTTGAAGTAAAAAAATATTTTATTTACCTGGTTCTTTATATCCAGAAGCCATCTTTTTTGCAATTTTTGCAACTGCATTCAAATCCATAACTTCATGAACTAAAAAATCTTTAACAGCCCCACTAGATACTGCCACCATTCCTGATGCAGAAGCTTGCTCGAAAGTTCCCTCAACTTCTACCATAAAATCATACTTGCCTCTTAAACCGGCATAACTCGTTAACTTTGCTCCAGCAGATTCACAAAGAGCTGTCGTAGCAGCTTTTCTATCTGTGTCAGGGTTATTTACAAAACCACCAAGACCTTTTGCTGTATAACATCCCATTATTATAAATTTAGCCATATGTTACTCCTTTATTAATTTGAAACATCAAACCATATTTGTTAAAATTTAGTTAATTAAAAAAAAACCACAGGTTATAATCATAAAAATGTACAAAAAATTTGGACAGTTTATTGATGGTAAATGGTCAGCTTCAGATAATAATGAAACGTATGAAGTTATAAACCCTGCAACTGAAGAAGTCCTAGGTCACGCATCAAAGGCTACACATGTGGATGTTGATAAAGCATTAAAGTCAGCTGAAAAAGGATTACAAGTTTGGAAAAAAACTCCTCCTTGGCAAAGAGCATATATTTTACGAAGTATAGCAGACAAAATGAGAGAAAAAAAAGATGTTCTAGCTAAATGGATGACTTTAGAAGTTGGAAAACCTTTAGTTGAAGGTGTTGGTGAAACCAATGGTGCTGCTGATATTTTTGAATGGAATGCTGAAGAGACAAAAAGAATTTATGGGCAGACTGTTGAAAGCAGATTTGAAGATACAAGAGTGCATGTTTACTATCAACCAGTTGGAGTAGTTGCTGCACTATCACCTTGGAATTTTCCATTAGTTTTATCCGCTAGAAAAATTTCAACTGCATTAGCAGCCGGTTGTTCAGTTATTATTAAACCAGATGTAATTACTCCAGGTGTTGTAATGGAGTTAGTTGATATTTGCAGAGAATGCGGCGTACCTCCTGGTGTAGTAAACTTACTATCAGGCGACCCACCTAGTATAGCTTCTCAATTAATTGATTCTGATATAGTTAAAAAAATTTCAATTACTGGCTCATCAAGAGTTGGAAAATTAATTTTAAAACAAGCGGCTGATAAAGTTCAAAGAGTAACCATGGAACTATCAGGACATTCTCCATTTATTGTATTTGAAGATGCTGATATTAAGAAAGCAGCCGACATGGCAATAGCTGCTAAGTTTAGAAATAATGGTCAAGTATGCATATCCCCTAATAGATTTTATATTCAAGAATCTAAAAAAGAAGAATTTGTAAACCTATTTATAGAAAAAACTAAAAAATTAAAAATTGGAAATGGAATGAATTCAGACACTCAACTAGGTCCTTTAACAACTAAAAAAAGATTAGAAGAAATTGAGTTGTTAGTTGAAAAAACTAAACAAGAAGGGGCTAAAGTTTTATTAGGAGGAAAAAGAGCAGCTGGGTTTAACAAGGGTTTTTTTTATGAACCAACAATATTTGATAATGTAAAAGATGACTATACCATTATGAAACAAGAGCCATTTGGACCATTAGTACCGATGCTTTCATTTAAATCATTTGATGAAGTAATAGAAAGAGCAAATAATAATGAAATGGGACTTTGTAGCTATGTTTGCACCAATTCAATGAAAATAGCTCATCTAGCATCAGAACAATTAGAAACAGGATCTGTAGCTGTGAATACAGGAGTGGTAGCAATTGCCGAAGCACCATTTGGGGGAATTAAACAAAGTGGATATGGTAGAGAAGGTGGATCAATGGCAATTAAAGACTACCTTAATGTAAAATATACTCATATAGGCATTAAAGGTTAATTGAGTGAAATTATTAAGATTAGGAAATTCTGGTCAAGAAATTCCTGCAGCAATTGATAAAAATGGAAAGTATAGAAACCTTTCTTCACATATTGAAGATTTGAATCCAGAAACTATCAACTTTGAAACTCTTGAAAAACTAAATAAAATTAATTTAGAAGCTTTAGAAGAAATAAATCAAAGCAGTAGAGTAGGATCTTGTATAGCAAAACCAGGAAATTTTTTTGCAATAGGATTAAATTACACAGAGCATGCAAAAGAAACTGGCGCTGAGGCACCAGAAAATCCAGTTCTTTTTAATAAATCGGTTCATTCAATTGTTGGTCCTAATGACAATGTGGTAATTCCTAATGGATCAAAAAAATTAGATCATGAAGTTGAAATTGCATTTGTAATCGGAAAAAAAGCAAAACGAGTTTTAGAAAAAGATGCTCAAGATTATATTTTTGGATATTGTATATGTAATGATATTAGTGAACGTGATTGGCAAAAAAATAAAGGTGGGCAATGGGTTAAAGGAAAATCTGGTGATACTTTTGGACCATTAGGACCATATTTGGTTACTAAAGATGAAATTGAAGATATTGGAAATATAGATTTGTCCTTAGATGTTAATGGTAAACGACATCAAACAGGAAACACAAATGAAATGATATTCAACTTTAATTTTTTAGTTTCACATATAAGTAGTTTTATAACTTTAATGCCTGGAGATATTGTTACAACTGGCACACCTCCAGGAGTTGGCTTGGGAATGAAACCGCCTGTTTTTTTGAAGCATGGTGACAAAATGAATTTAAAAGTTGGTATTCTGGGTGAACAAAAAATAAAAGTAATATCTGAATAGAATAACATCATATGATTGAATTATTAATTGCATTTGTGGCTGGATTAATTAGCTTTTTATCACCTTGTGTTTTGCCCCTAATACCAGGTTATGTTTCTTTTATTTCCGGCACATCCTTAAATGAACTAATTGTAAGAAAAAAAATAAATTTAATACCATTGATATTATTTTCCTTGGGATTTTCTTTTGTTTTTATTATTTTTGGAGCAGCAGCTTCTTTTTTAGGTCAAATATTTTTACAAAATTCACAAACATTAAGAATAGTAGCTGGTTTAATTATTATAATATTTTCACTTCAATTACTTGGAATTTTTAATATTAATTTTTTAAATTTTGAAAAAAAAATATATACAAAAAAAAATAATAATATTTGGTTCTCTTTTGTGGTTGGGATGGCTTTCGGATTTGGTTGGACGCCTTGCATAGGTCCAATCTTAGGGTCAATTCTTGCACTAGCATCGACAGAAGAAACAGCATTTAAAGCAATAATTTTACTAAGTTTTTATTCATTAGGTTTAGCAATACCGTTTGTTTTATCAGGTTATTTAATGCAAAGATTCCTTGTGTTTTCTAAGAATTTTAAGAAAAATATAAATTTAGTTTCTAAAGTTGGTGGATTTATATTATTAGTTACTGGGTTTTTAATTTTAACTAACCAATTACAAGTTATTGGATATTACATTTTAAAAATCTTTCCATTTATGCAAAATTTCGGTTAATAACTATTTATCAATCTATGAAAATTTATCAAATCGATTCAAGTGCCAGAAAAGAAGGTTCAACCTCAAGAGCTTTGGCAAAAAAATTATTAAATAAAATTAAAAAAAAAGGAGACGAAGTAGTTTATAGAGATCTCGATGATGAGATGATTTTTATATCAGGATTGACAGAATCTGGAATGAAAATTTCAAAAAACCAACAAACAGAACAGCATAAAAAAATGTTTGAGCTGTCGGATAAACTTGTATTAGAACTAAAAGAAAGCGATGTAATAATTATTTCAGTCCCAATTTATAATTTTGGACCACCAGCAACTTTAAAGGCATGGACAGATCTTGCTGCAAGAGTAAAAGAAACTTTTAGATATAATGAAGACGGAAGCAGGGTTGGTTTACTTCAAGACAAACAGGTTTACTTGGTAATTACGTCAGGTGGCACAAAAATTAATAGTAAAGAAGATTTTTTAACACCATGGTTAATTCATGTTTTGAATTTTTTTGGTATTAAAAAAATAGATATTATTGCAGCTGATCAAATGGCGTTAGATTATGAAAAATCAATTAAAGAAGCAGAGGATCAAATTAATAAAATAGTTTAAAGATCAAACTTTCTTTTTAAGTGTCTAAGTTTTCCTTCACTACTATCGTGATCAATATAACAACCTTGTAGAAATCTTTTACCTTCATTAGCATTATAGATTGTTCTACCATGAAGTAATCGGTGATTATCCATCATCATAATATCACCTGTCTTTAATTTAAATTTAATTTTAAATCTTTCGGAATTATAAAGGCTAGAAATTTCTTTTCTCGCTTTGTAATAAAGATCTAACTGATTTTTTTTTAATGCAGGGACATAATCCATTCTTGTGTTAAATCTTATTTGTTTAAAATTATCTTTTTCATCCAATTCAATTAATTCACCGCTATTTACTAAAATCACATCTTTATCTGTAAATTTGAACTTCACTTTTATTTTTCTTAAAATTTTAAAATATTCAAAATTGGTTTCTTTTAAGTGTGATGCAACTTTAAAACCATCAACTAAAGTTGTAAGTCCTCCGGTAACTTCATTTTCAATACAATGAAGCAATTGAATACACGGAACAGGTTTACGATATGGATTATCTGTATGAGGTGAAAGAGCAAGCGATGTATATGCTAAATCATTAGGATTAGGAACTGATTTCACATTAAAAAATTCTCCAAAATTTGTAGGTCTAATACTTCCAATTGAATTAGCAAAATTAACAATGTAATTATTTTGAGTTGGTACATTCTTTATTATTACAAAACCATACTCATAAAATGATTTAAGCAGATTGTACATATCCTTGCTATCATAAAAATTTTCATTGAATTCATATGTGGGATTATTTTTAAGTGAGGAATCCCAAAATTTTTGTTTAACTGTGTTTGAAAGGTTTTCCAGGTCTAATAATTCAGATGTAAGTTTATTAATTTCAAATTTAGAGGTAACACCATCATTAAAAGTTAATTCAAGAGTATCATTATTAATTTGGGCATTTTCAATATTAATATTATTTAAAATTGATGGGTCAAATAATCTCTGATCATTATTTTTATCAAGAAACTCTTCATCTCGCACTCTTTCTCTAAGCCAGATAGGGTGTATTTCTGTTTGCTTTTGATTGACGTTAAAAATAACTTTATTATTATTTAATTCAATTTTCATAAGTACTTTTTAAGAATTATTTAAAATTTAACTTTAATCAAGATAAATAAGATAGTATGACTTTCTATAATGAGTTCACGAAATTCAATACAATATAAGATTTATGCTACTTTTTTAAACAATTTAGCTAAAGAACTGACAAAGTTCTATTATTTAAAATTAAACAAACCTTTCAAAGTATCAAATAAACTCAAAGGAAAAGGGTATGATCCTGTAACTACTTCAGATAAAGCCTTTGAAAAGTTTATACGAGCAAAAATTAACAAAAGGTTTCCTAAACACCAAGTTATTGGTGAAGAGTTTGGACACAAAAAATCATCTAGTGATTTTACATGGGTAATAGATCCAATAGATGGAACCAGATCATTCGTAATTGGAAATCCAACTTGGAGTAACTTAATATCTTTAAATTTTAATGGAAAACCAGTTTTAGGATTGGCTAATTTTCCTGTTCTAAAAAAATACTATATAAATTTTTCTGATAAAATTTCTTATGTGGTTAATAATGGAAAAAGAAAGAAAATTTATGTTAATAAAAAAATACCATTTTCAAAAATTAAAGTATCTGCCGCTTTTCATGGTTGGTTATCCCTAGATAAACAAAAAAAAATTCCCAAAATACTAAAGTTGATGCAATTTCCATGCGCTGATGCCTTAAGTTATGCTCACCTTGCGGAAGGAAAAGTTGATGTAGTAATTCAATGTTCAAATAAAATTTGGGATATTCACCCCGTAATGCCAATAATAAAAGCTGCAGGTGGAGTTATTTCAACTTGGGACAATAAAGATGCCACACGTGCTGGAAATATTTTAGTTTCTGCCAATCTATCAATTCATAATAAAATTTTAAAATTGTTAAGACCTGCTTTAAAATAATGGAAATTATAGTTCTACAACATATTAAAATTGAAGATCCTGGATATATAAAAGATTTAATGCTAGCCGATGGAGTTAATATCACCACCATTGAATTAGATGAAGGTGAAAAAATACCAGACAATTTATCAAAGTTTGATGCAATGTTTTGTATGGGAGGGCCCATGGATACTTTCATGGAAGATAAATATTCATGGCTCAAAGATGAAAAAAAAAAAATTAAAGAATTTGTTGTTAATTTAAAAAAACCTTATTTAGGTTTTTGTCTAGGTTGTCAGTTATTGGGCGAAGTTATAGGAGGCAAGATAGTTAAATCAAAACCTGCGGAAATTGGAATAATGGACATTAATTTTTCCACAAAAAAAAATGATGATATTTTATTTTCTTCTTTTCCAGAAAAAATAAAAAGTTTACAATGGCATTCATACGAGGTTAATGGGCTCGATAATAATGAAGATGTAACAGTTTTAGCATCCTCACCAATAACAAAGTATCAAATTTTTAAATATCAAAATCATGCTTATGGTATTCAATTTCATATAGAAATTAAAGATACAACGGTTAGTGAATGGGGTTGTGTTCCTGAATATAAGCAAGCCTTAGAAGATCAGCTAGGAGAAGGAGCATTAGATAAATTTGATCAAGCAGCTAAGGTCAATATGACAAATATGAATAATTATTCGAAAATTTTATATTCAAAATTTAAAGAAATCATTAAATAAACAATGCATAAAAAAACCCAAGAAATACTAGATTTTTGGTTCAAAGAGTCATTGCCTGAAGAGCTTTTTAGACAAAAAAATTCTTTTGATAAAAAAATAAGAGATAAATTTTTTGATGATTATAATAAAGCAATAATAAACGAATATGATGATTGGCAAGATGATCCAAAATCTTGTTTAGCTTTAATTATTCTATTAGATCAATTTTCTCGTAATTTATTTAGAAATAATAAAAAAGCATTTAAGCAAGATCATAAATGTAGATTAATTGTCAATGAGACTATAGATAGAGGCGATCTTGAAAAATTGAATATCAATGAAAAGCTATTCTTCTTATTACCACTTTTACATAGTGAGGAAATTAGCGATCATATTTACGTCCATAATCTATCCACTCTTCACTTAAAAGACCATCCACAAATAACTCTAATTAAAAATTCTTGGAAAAATCACACTAACGTCATCAAAAAATTTAAAAGATATCCCCATAGAAATAAGGTGCTAGACAGACAGTCTACTCAAGAAGAGCTAGATTTTCTTAATAGTCCCAATTCATCTTGGTAAGCTATCTAATATATGTGTAAGAGAAGTGACAATATATCATTTTACTATATCTAAATCTAGTTTTATAAAGTTTAAACAAAAATTAACATTATCTTCTCTCTCAATTAAATGGGTTAATATTAACTTCCCTTGAAAGAGAGAAGTTTCTTATTGTCTATATTGCCTGTGAATATTATAAATTTTGAATGAATTTTAAATTTATTTATAAAATCTGTACTAAATCAGAATGGCTAGAAGCTAAAAGTCAAAGCCAATTTATTGGTTCTAATAAAGATTTAGAAGATGGTTATATTCATTTTTCAGGAGAAGACCAAGTTGAAGCAACCCTTAAGAGATTTTATTCAAACCAAAAAAATTTAATTTTATTAAAAGTAGTTACTTTAGAACTTAACCATTTATTTTGGAGCAGGCGTCGGATGGAAATATGTTTCCTCATTTATATTCTCCTCTTGATGTATCTAGTGTCATTGAAGAATTTGAAATAATTTTAAGAGACGATGGTTCTCACATTTTACCAACTAATTTTTAAGGGGGTCACCCTTTTGGTAAACTCTAAAAGAGTTCCCCTATAAGTCAGCGATATACGCTAAAATCCATGATGGATTTATATTTTTATTTTCTTACTTTGAGTTACTTAGATCACACCAGTTATGTGTCAGGTGGTGATAAACTTATGATCATCAGCCTCCTTTTGTTGATAATTTATAATACCACGTTGAAAAATAAACTACCAATATTTATTTTAGTTTTTGTAAAATAAACTTATTGAATACAACTTAATGTAATAATAAGGTCTCGATAATTTAAGAAATTCTTTTTACAATATTTTTTCCCGTAAAAATTTTACAGTTCTTTCCAACTTTTAACTCTCTCCTAATAAATTAACCATCAATACACCCACTATGATGAAACATAATCCTATGATTGTATAAAAATTAGGCATTTGGTTATATTTAATTACACCCACAATAACTGTTGCAATGATAGCTAGACCTGCAAAGGAAGCATAAGTCACACCCATCGGTATTGTTTTCATTACCATAGATAATGCATACATACATGAAACAATAGTGATAGCTGTAATGATACTTGGAAAAAAAATGGTAAAACCTTCAGCACTTTTTGCAAAACTGTTTGAAGTAACCCCCAAAAGCACGGCTAAAGTTAAAAACAAATACGAAGTTGTCATGTTCATTTTATTATCTTAAATGAAATTTTTTAAAAATTATATAATTACTTTAAACCCCTCAAATTTTGTAGGTTCTAGATATAAATCATCAAATCTATATGTGTTTTTAAGTTACAATTAAGACTTTTATTAAAACCTGTTTATTGATAACGTTTAAATTATGATTGACAAATTTAATGGAATTTTTTACTTAATTGTTTTTGTAATACATTTTTTAGCTTATGCTTTTTATGCTTATAGGTGCTTATTTGATACTAGAGCATTTATGGAACAATATGGTATGGATGATACTGCAGCTATAATGACAAGATTTTTTGGTTCGATGTTTGTTGGTTCATTTTTAATGGCTGGTTATATAACTTTTGTTAGACCCAATGGATTAGAAGCAAGCTGGGCATTTTTTAACTTAGTATTTATACAAAATATATGCGCATTCTTTTTTGCTATTTGGTCTCATCAAAAAAATCACTTAGGTGTTAATGAAAAAACTTCTACATTTGAAGGAATAGTTATTCCAGGAGCATTAACTATATTAAGTGGTGTTCTTTGTTACGGTTTATCTGATAAAATTTATATTTAAATCAATTCTTCTAATAACTTAAAGTTTGTTTAGTAGTTATTATGCAATATTAAGCAAAAAAATAAAAAATTAACCGGAAGATAATCCGGTGTTTGCTATACTTAAAATCATTTCGTCATAACTCATATCTAAATTTAATAAACAGGATCTATAAAAATATCCTTTTCGAAGACCAGGCATAAGATTAGCTTCAATAAAATAAGGAACACCAAGCTCGTTCATTTTAATATCAATTCTTCCTAAAGATTTACCACCTATGGCTTTAAATGAATCTTTTGCTAATTTAGAAAGTTTTTTGAAAATCCTAATATCTGTAACTGCAGTTACTATTTCTTCATCATTTTTTTTAACATCAAAATCAAGAATGCAATGACCATCTTTATTTTTTTTTACAATAATTTCAATGGGCATTGCTTGTAGTTTTCCACTATAGCTATCTTCAAAAATACCTACACTATACTCTTTTCCAGATAAATATTTTTCTACCAATGAAGGTGAATCTTGTTTTTGTTTAATATCTAATACTTTTGACTGAAAACTTAAAAAATTATATACAATTGAATTTGAATCTATACCTCTGCTATCACCACCAGTTACTGGTTTTATAAAAAGAGGAAATTTTATAGGAATTGATAATTCATTTGGATGCTTCCCTGGAGTAGTTATGAAAAAATCTGCAGTGTTGATCTTGGCTT
>CAJQSH010000019.1 GCA_905612505.1 uncultured Candidatus Pelagibacter sp.
GCTTAACTAATAATTTAATTAATTGAACCCCAATGTAACCAGTGGATCCAGCGATTAATACATTCAGCTTAGGCATTTAATATTATAGCAGTTTAGATTTAAAAAAGAATTATCTTTTAGAGAATTGGAAGCTTCTTCTAGCTTTTTTACGACCAGGTTTTTTTCTTTCAACCGATCTTGAGTCTCTAGTGGTAAGTTTTTCAGTCTTAAGTGTAGATTTAAATTCAGAATCAAACAAAAGTAGAGCTTTAGATATACCATGAACCATAGCTCCGGCTTGACCTGTGTGGCCACCACCTTTTACGCTACATCTAACATCGTAATCAGTTGCTTGATTTAGTATCTCAAACGGTCGAGTAATTTGCATTTTATGGCTATCACTTGAAAAATATTCATTAAATAATTTACCATTAACATAAATTTTTCCTGTTCCCTTTTGTAACCAAATTTTTGCAATAGATTTTTTTCTTCTGCCAGTTGCATATTTGCTGTCTTTAAAATCTAGTTTAATTTTAGGTTTTTTAGAAAATGTTTGTGTTGATGTTTCCATATTAGTTTCTAATTAAATTCTTACTGTTTAATTTTCCCAAATCTAATACTTTAGGGTTTTGCGCTGAATGAGGATGCTCTTCTCCAGCATAAATTTTTAATTTAGTTAATTGTTTTCTACCAAGTACACCACCAGGCAACATTCTTTTAACGGCTAATTTTAAACTTTCACCAGATTTATTTTTTTCTAGTAGTTTTTCTGGAGTTATTTCTTTAATACCACCGGGGTGACCAGTATGTCTATAATATTTTTTATCTTTAAATTTTTTTCCAGTAAATTTTATTTGTTCAACATTTTTAACTACAACAAAATCACCGTCATCCATATGTGGAGTGTAAGTAGTTTTATTTTTTCCCCTAATAATCATAGATACAACGGATGCTAACCTTCCAACAACTGCGTCTTTTGCATCTATTTCATACCAATTGCTAGTTATTTCACTACTTTTTAGAAATTTTGTCATTCTGCCAGAATTAATACTATTATTAAATATAAAGTCAATTTTATATTTAACTTGAATTAAGATTCTTTAGTGATAATTTAAAAGAGTTGATTTGTTCCTATTGCAGGCTAATATTGCTAAAATGGATTTTTACACATTATCAGTGGGTTTTTGAACTTTATTGTACGCCCTACATTAAGTTAAAGTACTAAAAAAGGAGTGTGAATATGAGCGCAGGTAAAAAAAACCCTGAAACTATTGCTTTGCATGGTGGTGATTATAGAAGTGATCCTGCAACCAAAGCTGTAGCAGTTCCAATATACAGAACAACATCGTATCAATTTGATAGCACTGAACATGCTGCTAATCTTTTTGGCCTAAAGGAATTTGGAAATATTTATACAAGAATAATGAATCCAACCAATGATGCACTTGAAAAAAGAGTTGCTGCATTAGAAGGAGGATTAGCTTGTTTAACAGTATCTTCTGGTCAAACTGCGTCTACATTCGCAATTTTAAATGTTGCTCAGTCAGGAGATAATATTGTCAGTTCAACCGACTTATACGGCGGAACAGTTGCTTTATTTACCCATACGTTAAAAAAACTTGGTATTGAAGTAAGATATGCTGATCCATCTGATCCTACAAATTTTGAAAAGGCTATAGATGATAAAACTAGAGCTTTCTATGGAGAAACTCTACCCAATCCTTATTTAAGAGTTTTCCCCATTAAAGAGGTTTCAGATATTGGAAAAAAATATAACATACCGCTAATAATGGATAATACTGCTGCACCAGTCATATGTAAACCACTAGAACATGGTGCTGCTGTAGTTGTCTATTCTTTAACAAAATATATAGGAGGTCATGGAACTGTTGTTGCCGGATGTTTAGTAGATGGTGGTAATTTTGATTGGACAGCAGATCCTAAAAGACAACCTTTATTCAATGAACCTGATGCAAGTTATGGTGGTGCTGTATGGGGAAAAGTTGTCCCTGAGCTTACTGGTGCAAATGTTGCTTTTGCTGTGAGGGCAAGAGTTGTTTTATTAAGAGATTTAGGAGCTGCATTAGCTCCCGATAATGCGTTTGGAATAATTCAGGGTCTTGAAACTGTAGCACTAAGAATGAAACAGCATTGTGAAAATGCAGAAAAAGTTGTTGAATACCTATGTAAACACAAAGAGATATCAAAAGTTATTTATCCTACTGAACACAAAGGTGAAATAGCCGATAGAGCAAAAAAATACCTTAAGGGGGGAATGGGTGGTTTAGTTGGTATTGAACTTAAAGGTGGTGTTGAAGCTGGAAAAAGATTTATTGAATCTTTAAAAATGTTTTATCACGTTGCAAATATAGGTGATGCAAGAAGTTTAGCTATTCATCCAGCATCAACAACACATAGCCAACTGACACAAAAAGAGTTACTAGCTGCCGGTGTGACTCAAGGCTACGTAAGACTTTGTATAGGCATAGAACATATAGATGATATTATTGAAGATTTAGATCAAGCACTTAATAGATCTTAAAAAAGCAATATAAAGTTTGCTAGTTAGTATTTTTATATAAAATTAAGACATAAGAACTTAAAACAAGTATTGATCCTAATTGGTGCGGTGATGCAAATTTAATCTCCACACCACTTAACAATGTAATAATACCTAAAAAAATCTGAAATAAAATTGCAAAGTTTAAAAACAAAATAAATTTTAATTTTAAATTAAATCTATAAAAAAGATAATTCAACAATATCAAAAATAATAAAAGAATATAAGCTGTAATTCTATGAAAAAATTGAACAATAGAAGGATTGTTAAATAATTCAGCAGATAAATAATCTTTGACCTGAACATCGCTAGGTAAGAATAATCCATTCATATCGGGCCATGTATTATAGATTAAACCACCATTCAAACCTGCTAAAAAAGCCCCTAATATAATTTGTAAGATAATTAGTATCAAAATGAAAAATAAAAAAGTATTGGAAATTTTATTTTCAAATTTTTCAATTTTAAAAATATCAAGTATATACCAAAGGATTAGACTAAGTATTAGCAAAGCTATAAATAAATGAATTGATAGTCTAAAATGA
The DNA here is from genome assembly GCA_905612505.1 of uncultured Candidatus Pelagibacter sp. Classification (GTDB taxonomy): domain Bacteria; phylum Pseudomonadota; class Alphaproteobacteria; order Pelagibacterales; family Pelagibacteraceae; genus Pelagibacter. The sequence goes on from CAJQSH010000019.1 coordinate 3,085, forward strand.
CTGACATCATTTTTTTCAATTAAGCCACTTGAAACCATGTACCATCCTACAAAACCCTGCAAGCAAATTAACAAAAAAATCAAATAATATTTATTTGAATAATTGTGAATTTTATTAAACTTAAAACTAAAAAAAATAAGTGGTACCAAAGAAAATAATCCAACAATTCTTGCTAGAAGTCTATGGCCATACTCCCAATAAAATATAATCTTAAATTCATTTAAGTTCATATTTGAATTAATTGATTTAAATTCTGGAATCTTTTTATATTCAGAAAAATAATAATGCCA
>CAJQSH010000020.1 GCA_905612505.1 uncultured Candidatus Pelagibacter sp.
TCCCACCTTTTGAGATTAATTTTTTTTGTTCAGCATCTCTAATTAGTGTGAGTGCTGCACGATCTTTTACTGATCCACTAGAATTCATAAACTCTGCTTTACCGTAAATAGTGCAGCCAGTTAGTTCAGATGCTGCTCTTAATTTTATAAGTGGAGTATTACCTATGCCTTGAACAAAATTATCTTGATAATTCTTCATCAATCTAATTTAGTATCATTTTCTGGAGTCAAACCATAAGGTTTAAATTCTTCATTAGCTATACCAACATTTTTTGCAGGAATTCCAACCATTACTGCGTTATCAGGAACATCTTTTGTAACTACTGCATTAGCACCAATTTTTGAATTTTCACCCACAGTAATTGGACCTAAAATTTGAGCACCAGATCCAACTACAACATTATTTTTTAGTGTAGGATGTCTTTTTGTTAACCTTTGTTCTTTTGAATTTATACTTGGAGATATTCCACCAAGTGTTGCCATGTGATAGATCGTAACATTATCCCCAATTTCAGATGTTTCACCAATTACAACGCCCATACCATGGTCAATGAATAAATTTTTTCCTATTTTTGCTCTTGGATGAATTTCAATTCCAGTTAAAAATCTTGAGAATTGAGAAATAATTCTTGCAACAAGATCAAACTTAGCTAAACAAAAAAAATGTGCTATTTGATGAAAAAAAACTGCTTTTACCCCGGGATAAGTTAAAACTATGCTTAACTTAGATTTTGCTGCAGGATCTCTTTCAATTATTGATTGTAAAAAATTATTCATAATTTGTTTATTTTATATAGGTATTATTTATGAAATTAATAGTAATATGTTGTCTTTATTGTGATCGGTAAAATAAAGGCTTGTATTTACTAAGATATAGTGATCTAGTATTTATGCGCTGAGTTAAGTTAAATTGCAGAGCGCTTTATAAAACCTGCTAAAGCGACGTTCAAATCACCGCTTTAGACAGGTGGTTTTTTTTGTATTTCATAAAATAAAACCGGGTAATTGAACTGTATTGTGCGCCCTGCTTTTGCTTAAGCATTAAAAAGGAAAAATAAAAATGAGTAAAAATAAATTAAAAGAAAGACTAGACAAAGGAGCAGTAATATGTGCCGAAGGTTTCTTATTTGAAATAGAGAGACGAGGATACATGTCTTCAGGAGAGTTTGTTCCAATGGTCTCATTAGATCACCCAGAAGTCTTAGAAAATTTACATAGAGAGTTTCAGCACGCTGGTTCAGATGTAGTGGAAGCCTTTACTTATAATGGGCACAGAGAAAAAATGCGTGTTATTGGTAAAGAAGATCTTCTTGAACCCTTAAATAGATCGGCATTAAAGATAGCCAAAAAAGTTGCTTTAGATACACCTAAAGGTGTTCAACCAAATTTGATGGCAGGGAATATTTCTAATTCAAATATTTGGAAGCATAACGACAAAAAATCAGAAAAAGAAGTTGAAGGAATGTTTTCTGAGATGATTGGTTGGGCTGTTGATGAAGGTGCTGATATGTTAATAGGTGAAACATTTTATTATGCTGAAGAAGCATTTAAGGCTTTAGAAGTGATGAAAAAAACAGGCTTACCAACTGTATTAACAATATCTCCAATGGGTGAAAATAAAATGAGAGATGGAAAATCTGTTATTGATACCTGTAAAGAACTTGAACAGCTAGGAGCTGACGTAGTTGGTTTAAATTGTTTTAGAGGTCCCACAACAATGTTTCCTTTTTTAAAAGAAATAAGAGAAGCGGTTAAATGCCATGTTGGAGCCTTACCTATTCCCTATAGAACAAGCATAGATTATCCTACATTTTTTAATCTACCCGACAGAAATAATTGTGAATGTCCATCACCTCATGGAAGAACATTTCCAACTGCTTTAGATCCACATTTTTGTAATAGATATGAAATAGGAAAATTTGCTAAAGATGCTTATGCTCTAGGTATTAATTATCTTGGAGTGTGCTGTGGTGCTAACCCGATGTTAATAAGAGAGGTTGCAGAGTCAATTGGTTTAACTGTTCCTGCTAGTAAATATAGAGAGAATATGGAAAATCATTTCATGTATGGAAAAAATAAAAGAATTCCAAAACATATGACTGATTACGGAGACAAAGCTTAAAAATTTAAGAAGAGCATTTAACTGAATTGTGTGTTTTACATTTTGTCGAAGCACTAAAAAGGAGATGAAAATTACCAAAAACTGTGACGAAGTAATTGCAGAAAATAAGAAATATTCTGCAACTTTTGGAGAAAAAAGTAAGTTTGGGTTACCACCATCAAGAAACTTTGCTATTTTAAACTGCATTGTTGCAAGATTTGATTCTGCAAAATATGCAGAATTAGCAGAAGGTGAAGCACAGGTCATACGCAACCCTGTATAGAGCGACAGATGATGCTATTCGTTCATTAGTAATAGCTCAAAAGTTACTTGGTACAAATGAATAATTTATAATTAATCATACCAATTGTCGAATGGAA
>CAJQSH010000021.1 GCA_905612505.1 uncultured Candidatus Pelagibacter sp.
ATTTGACTTTAATAATTTTAGTATTTTTAACTAAACTTGATGTAATATCGCCAGAAGGGTAGAGATCTTCATTTAGGGCTAGCTTTACAATATTTTTGATATAATAATTACTTAATTTTATTTGAGACACTTTTACTATCTGCCAATTGCAATCATTTTTTCAACAGGTATTCTTGCTTTATTTAAGGTTTCTGAATCCATAATTATTTCACCCGTTTCATTTTCTAAACAATCTAAAATTTTAGGCAGTGTAATTCTTTTCATGTGGGGACAAAGGTTACAAGGTTTGATGAATTCAACATTTGGATTTTCTACCTGAACATTGTCGCTCATTGAACACTCAGTAACCATCATTACTTTTTTAGGCTGATTGTCCTCGACATATTTAATCATTCCTGAGGTAGATCCTGCAAAATCGCTAGCCTTAATTACATCTGGTGGACATTCTGGGTGTGCAATTATTTTAATTCCAGGATTGTTTTTTCTAATATCATGAATTTCTTTTTCATTAAATTGATCGTGAACTATGCAAATTCCTTTCCAAGCGATAATTTCAACATCTGTTTGTGACGCTACATATTTTGCTAAATAATCATCTGGTAAAAATATAACCTTTTTTACATCTAATGAATTTACAATTTTTACCGCATTTGCTGAAGTGCAACATATATCTGTTTCAGCTTTAACTTCAGCTGATGTATTGACATATGATACGACAGGAACGCCAGGATATTTTTTTTTTAATAATCTTACATCTTTTCCAGTAATTGAAGAAGACAAAGAACATCCAGCCAGCATGTCTGGCAATAAAACTTTCTTTAGTGGACTCATTAATTTTGAAGTTTCAGCCATGAAATGTACTCCAGCCATCACAATGATATCAGCAGAAGTTTTTGAAGCTTCAACTGCTAACGCTAAAGAGTCAGCAGAAAAATCTGCCACTCCGTGATAAATTTCAGGTGTTTGATAATTATGAGCAAGAATAACCGCATTCTTTTCTTTTTTTAATTGATTGATTCTATGTATGTAGGGAGCGTGAACTGACCATTCAATTTCAGGCAATACCTTTGAAATTTTTTTATATATAGGATCTGTTGCTTTTTTTACTTCTTGTGTAAATTCCATATTAAAATCTATCAATTTGATAGAACGTTGTCATTCATTTATTGTGACGCATTATTTGATCCAATTGGGTATTTTAATTTTTAAGATGGCATTTTCACTTTTATATTCATTCTCTTCACTAAAATTGTCATCTAAGTATTTGACCAAAGCAAAGGGATAATTATTATCAATCAATACTTTCCCTATTTCTACACCACTATTATTGATTGAAGCGCCCTCATCTAATTTACCTTTAATCACCAGGATAGGAAGGAGTCTTTTTGAAAGTTTATTTTTTAATTTAATTCTTGCTGTATTTTCTTGACCAACGTAACAACCTTTTTTAAAATCAATTCCATTAAGTTCTTCAAAATTACACTCAATACCAAACAATTTATTTTGCAATTTATTCATACCTTTTTGAGGAATTCCCAAGTTATAACTTAATCTATAATATTCATCAATATTGGTATCCTTTAATTCTAATTTTTTTAGAGACAAATAAAGTTTTTCTAAATTAATAACAAGTCTTGCACCAAGTTCCTTATTTCTTGGATCTAGTAAAATTGGATCTTCTCTATATTTGATAGTATTTCCAGAAATATCTTTAGTGTTCTCAAATGATAGAAATTTTTCTCGGTTAAAAGCGGCAACTACAAATTCATTGCTTAAGTTCATAATTTCAACTTTAGAACTAAGCTTGTAAATACTAAGTTGTTTGAAAAGTGCTTCTGTTTGAGATTTTTCACAATCTATGAAGTATCCAGATTTATGTTTTACAATAATAAAAGCGAATAGAAATTTTCCTTGCGGAGTTAATAGTGACGCAAAGCAACTATTAGTTTCATCAACCTTATTAATGTCATTACTAATCAGGTTTTGTAGAAATTCTTTAGCATCTGCTCCATTTATATAGAGAATTCCTCTATCTTCTAAAATATATACATTTTGAGTATTCATAATTGATTGATGTCTAAATATAATATAATTACTTTTTTCATAAATGTTAGATCTAATAATTAAAAATGGTTCATGCTACATAAATAAAGATCTTAAAGATCAAGATATTGCTATTAAAGATGGTAAAATTATTGAAATTGGAAAAATTGACAATGAAGCAAAAGAAATATTTGATGCTAAAGGTTTAACTGTTTTGCCAGGGTGTATAGATACCCAAACTCATTTTAGAGAACCTGGCTCAACAGATACTGAAGACCTTCACTCAGGAAGTAGAGCGGCAGTTGCAGGTGGAATAACAAGTGTTTTTGAGATGCCAAATACTAACCCTCCAACTTCCAATAAAGTAGAATTTCAAAAAAAATTAGATCTTGCAAAAAATAGAATGTATTGCAATTACGCTTTTTATTTTGGAGCGACACCAGATAATGCAGCTGAACTAGCAGATCTAAAAAACCTAGAAGGATGTTGTGGAATTAAACTTTTTGCAGGCTCTTCAACAGGAAATTTACTAGTCCAGCATGAAGAAGATATTGAAAAAGTATTTAAAAGTAGCTCAAAAGTTGTTTCGGTTCATTCTGAAGACGAAGAAATTTTGAATATGAATAAAAAATTAATTAAAGAAGGGGATGTTCATTCACATCCAATTTGGAGAAGTGAAGAATGTGCAATTTCATCAACTAGAAGAATTGTAAGAATAGCTGAGCGCTATAAAAAAAAAGCACACATTCTTCATGTTACAACAAAACAAGAGATTGATTTTCTATCACAACACAAAGGTAATATTACATTTGAAATTACACCTCAGCACTTAACAATATTTGCGCCTGATTGTTACGATAAACTAGGAACTTATGCTCAAATGAATCCACCTTTAAGAGATAAATCTCATTATGATAGATTGTGGTATGGGATAAAAAATAATCTTAACGATACAATTGGCTCTGATCACGCACCACACTTAAAAGAAAATAAAGAAAAAATTTATCCAAACTCACCATCTGGAATGCCAGGGGTTCAAACGCTTATGCCCGTTATGTTAAACCATGTTAACGATGGAAAATTAAGCCTTGAGCAATTAATGAATTCTGTATGTGAAAACCCAATAAAAGTTTTTGGTATTAAAAACAAAGGTTTTATCAAAGAAGGTTTTGATGCTGATTTTACAATTGTGGACATGAATAAAAAAATTATAATTAAAAATGAAAAGATTGAAAGTAAATGTGGTTGGTCACCTTTTGATGGATTTGAGTTTAAAGGAACTCCTGTTTCAACAATCATTGCTGGTCAAATTAAAATGAGAGATGGAAAAATATTAGGGGAACCTGAAGGAAAACCTTTAGTCTTTTAAGATATTATTTTTAATTAAATCTTTTTTTATTTCAGTTAAGATTTCAGGATCGTCAATTGTAGCTGGCACCTTATACTCTTCACCATCGGCAATTTTCCTTATTGTGCCTCTTAAAATTTTTCCAGATCTAGTTTTTGGTAATCTTTTAATGACAATTGCAATTTTAAATGCTGCAACAGGTCCAATTTTATCTCTTACCATTTGAATACATTCTTTTGAAATGATTTCATTATCTTTTTTAATACCAGATTTAAGAACTACCAATCCAATTGGCAACTGTCCTTTTAGCTTATCGGCAACCCCTAACACAGCACATTCAGCAACTGACTGATGTTCGGATAAAACTTCTTCAATTTGTCCTGTCGATAATCTGTGACCTGCAACATTAATAATGTCATCAGTTCTAGACATGATCCAGATATATCCATCTTCATCAATATGACCAGCGTCATATGTTTCATAGTAACCCTCATAATTGGTCATATAGTTATCTTTGTATCTTTTATCTGCATTCCATAATGTTGGAAAAGTCCCAGGGGGTAGAGGAAGTTTTACAACAATATCTCCCATTTCATTTGGTTTTGCTAATGTTTGATCAGGTTTCATAATTTGAACATCGTAACCAGGAACCGCTTTACAAGCTGAGCCATATTTTGTTTTCATCATTTCAATTCCTGTACAATTTGAGCTAATTGCCCAACTTGTTTCAGTTTGCCACCAGTGATCTATTACAGGAACTTTTAATAAATTTTCAGCCCACTTGATTGTATCTGGGTCCGCTCTTTCTCCCGCTAAAAATAAAGATTCAAATTTACTTAAATCATATTTAGTAAAAAATTTACCTTCAGGGTCCTCTTTTTTAATTGCTCTAAAAGCAGTTGGTGCTGTAAAAAGAGATTTAACTTTATAGTCAGATATTATTTTCCAAAAAGCACCAGCATCTGGAGTGCCAACTGGCTTACCCTCAAATAATACGGTAGTGCACCCCTTAAATAATGGAGCATAAACAATATAAGAGTGACCAACAATCCAACCAATGTCACTTGCAGACCACCAAACATCATCAGCATCAATATTGTAAATATTTTTCATAGTCCATTTCAGAGCAACTATGTGACCTCCAATATCCCTAACTATTCCTTTGGGAACACCGGTGGTACCTGAGGTATATAAGATATAAGCAAGATCATTTGAATTCATTTCCACACAATCTACTTCTTTAGCATTAGAAAGAGCTTCATCCCAACTTATTTCTTTTGGGGAATTTATTTTTGCTTCATTTTTAGGTCTTTGAAAAAGAATAAGTTTTTCAATTTTATGAGAAGCCATTTTAATGGCTTTATCAATCAAAGGTTTGTATTCCACAATTCTTCCTGGTTCAAAACCACATGAGGCTGTTACTAAAAGTTTTGCTTTACTATCATCTATTCTGCTAGCAAGCTCACTTGAAGCAAATCCACCAAATACGACAGAATGGATTGCGCCAATTCTTCCACAAGCAAGCATTGCTATCACTGCTTCAGGAATCATAGGCATGTAAATTATTACTCTATCACCCTTATTAATTCCCTGGTACCTTAGAGCTCCAGCAAATTTAGAAACTTTTTCTCTTAACTCTTTATAGGTAAACTGTTTTTTATTATCTGTGATTGGACTATCATAAATTAAAGCAAGTCTATCACCTCTGCCTTGATCAATGTGAATATCTAATGCATTGTAACATGTGTTAGTTATTCCATCCTCAAACCATTTATAGAAAGGTGGATTTGATTTATTGAGAATTTTAGTTGGTTTTTTAAACCAAAAGATGTCATTAGAAACTTCCTGCCAAAAATTTTCAGGATTTTTTATAGATTTTTGATAAATCTCATCGAATTTATTATTCATTGGATTTGATTCTTTATTTTTACTTTTTTATTAAATTAAAAATAGTATTAAAATTTAAAAAGTAAGTAAAATCAACCCAAATTAGACAAAATTAAGCCTTCTAAAAGCTTAATAATTTTGATAGTTAAAGCCCCAACATGGCTTAATTGCTTAAACATTAGTTTAGGTCTAGTCTATATAAGCTGAAGTTAAAATTAACATAAGAAGGAGTTTTTTATGAAAAAACTAAAATTGTTTGCTCTTACAACTGTAGCCCTAATGGGTGTTGCAGGTGTAGCAAACGCTGCAGAAGTAGGTAAAATGCTTCTACCAGATGATTACGTTGGAATTTCATTTTGGATAGTAACAATGGCTTGCATGGCAGCTACTGTATTTTTCTTTCTTGAAAGAAGTTCAGTTCCGGCACAATGGAGAGTTTCAATTACCGTTGCTGGTCTTGTAACTGGTGTAGCGTTTATACACTATCTATACATGAGAGAATATTGGGTAAATTACGGTGAGTCACCAACGGTATACAGATATATTGACTGGTTAATTACAGTTCCATTATTGATGTTAGAATTTTATTTTGTTCTATCAGCAGTAAACAAAGCAAACTCTAGAATATTCTGGAGATTGTTACTCGGTTCAATAGTAATGCTAGTTGGGGGATATATTGGTGAAACTTCGGGTATGAAAATTCTTGGTTTCATAGTTGGTATGGCCGGCTGGTTCTACATTCTTTATGAAGTATTTTCAGGTGAAGCAGGAAAAATGGCAGCAAAAAGTGGAAACAAAGCTCTTGTTACTGCATTTGGTGCTATGAGAATGATCGTTACAGTAGGTTGGGCAATTTACCCATTAGGTTACGTATTTGGTAACTTATTGGGAGCTGCTGACGCTGGAGCTATGAACATCATTTATAATGCAGCTGACTTTTTGAATAAGATCGCTTTTGGCCTAATCATTTGGGCAGCAGCAATGTCTCAGCCTGGTAGAGCTAAGAAGTAGTTTTACTCGTTAAATAATTTAAGAAGGGCAGGTACGTTTTACGTACTTGCCCTTTTTTTTTAAGCAATTATATATAGTTTAATGCCAAAAATTACCTACATAGAAAATAATGGAAACTCTCAAACCATAGAGGTTGCCAATGGATTGAGTGTTATGGAAGGAGCTGTACAAAATAATATAGCTGGAATTGATGCTGATTGTGGTGGGGGAATGGCGTGTGCTACTTGCCATGTTTATGTCAAAGAAGAATGGTTTGATAAGCTTCCAAAAAAAGAAGATGGAGAAGAAGATATGTTAGACATGGCTTTCGAACCAAAAAAAAATAGTAGATTAAGTTGCCAAGTATTAGTTTCAAACGAATTAAATGGTTTAGTTGTTAATATTCCATCAAAGCAAGGTTAAATGATTAAAACAGATACATTAATAATAGGAGCAGGACCGGTTGGTCTTTTTTGTGTTCATCAATTAGGAATTATTGGCTTAAAGTGTGAAGTGGTAGATAATCTTGATAAAATTGGTGGTCAATGCATAGAGCTTTATCCTGATAAGCCTATTTATGATATTCCTGCAGTTCCTGAATGTACTGGGGAAAAGCTTATCAATAATTTAATCGAACAAATAAAAGCATTTAAAACAAACTTTCATTTAAATGAACGAGTAGAAGAAATTAAAAAAGTTAAAAAAAAATGGATTATTAAAACAAATAAAGGAACAGAATTTGAGTCATCAAGTATAATTATTGCAGGTGGTGTAGGTTCTTTTGAGCCAAGAAAATTTTCAACAAAAGAAATTGAAAAATATGAAGGTAAACAAGTACTTTATTCAATTAAAGATAAAAAAATTTTTAAAGATAAAACAGTAGCTATTTTTGGTGGTGGAGACTCAGCTTTAGATTGGGCAATTGAATTATCAAACACTTCTAAAGTTATATTAGTTCATAGAAGAGATGATTTTAGAGGGATGCAAGCAAGTATTGATAAAGTTAACCAATTAAAAGAAGAGGGCAAAATAGAAATTTATACAAAATATCAATTAGATTCAGCTAAAGGAAACGAGAAAGTTGAAAACATTAATATTAAGCATGACGACAAGAGCATTAAAAAAATTAAAACTGATTATGTTCTTGGTTTTTTTGGGCTGATAATGCAACTTGGACCAATTGCAGACTGGGGGCTAAACTTAGATAAAAAAACAATTCCAGTTAATACAGAAAATTTTGAAACTAACAAAGAAAGTATTTTTGCTATTGGAGATATCTGCACTTACCCAGGAAAACTTAAATTAATTTTATCTGGATTTCATGAGGGTGCCCTTGCTACTAGAGGATGTTTTAAATATGCAAAACCAGATGAAAAATATAGATTTGAATTTACTACTTCCTCAAAAACTGTGAAAGATCGATTGGGTGTTAAAGAGTGATAGAATTGTTTAGCTCAGATACTCCAAATGGAAAAAAAATTTCAATACTTCTAGAAGAAATAGGATGTAATTTCAAAGTTACAGCAATGGACTTATCAAATAATGATCAATTTAAAACTGATTTTAAAAAGATCAGTCCATTTAATAAAATCCCCGTGATAGTGAATCATGAAAATGGAGTATCTGTATTTGAGTCTGGTGCAATCCTTATATATTTAGCAGAGAAATATAATAAATTTTATGAACAAAAAGACCGTAACGTTATAAATCAATGGTTAATGGCACAGATGGGAACAATTGGACCAATGCTTGGACAACATCATCAATTTCACCATTACAATCCTGGTAAAAGTGAATTTGCTGAAGAAAAATTTTTTAAAATTGCTAAAAAACTTTATGGCGAGTTAGATGAAAGATTAACTTCATCCAAATATTTAGCTGGAACAAATTATACAATTGCAGATATTGCTACTTGGCCTTGGATTGCAAGACATGAATGGCACGATATTGGTCTTAAGAATTATAAAAATTTGACCAGATGGTATTTAGATATTGCAAACAGAGAAGCTGTAATTAAAGGTTACGATCTTTTAAAAAATGGTTCTAAAATACCAAAGCCTTAGTTCTCAGCGTAAACTTTTTCTTCTTTTTCATGTTTTTCTTGAGCAGCTATACAGAGCTCAGCAACTGGTCTTGCCATTAATCTTTTTAAACCAATGGGTTCGGCTGTTTCAGCACAAAATCCATATGTCTCATTTTTAATTCTTAACAATGCTTTGTCAATTTTAGAAATTAGCTTTATCTGCCTGTTAATAGCTTTCATTTCAACAGTTTTATCAGTGTATGAGCTGGCTTGATCTACAATGTCAGCCGAGGCACTATTATTATCAATTGAACCATTGTAAAGCGCTTCATTGTTCGCTTTTACTATCTCTTTTTTCCATACTTGAAGTTTTAATTTAAAAAAAAATTGGTGTTTTTTACACATATATTTTTCAGTATTTTTTGGCTCATAAGTTTTAGAAATTTTTATAGACATCTTCCCTTTTTTTAAAGGGGTGCTAGTTTTTTTTACAAGCAATTTTGAGATTTTAGGCATATTTTTTAATTTAAGTGGCCGGATTATATTCAGCAATTAATGAGTGTCAAGTAAGGTTAATTCATATAAAAATCAGCAAATGCAACTTAATAAAAAAAATATAGACTGGTTATTTTACATATTTATTACAACTCATCTAATTTTATGGACATTAGTTCCATCAATAACAAATAACAATTTACCACTTGATACAATAGAAGCTTTAGCATGGAGCAGTAACTTAGATTGGGGATTTAATAAACATCCACCAGCTAGTGCCTTTTTTCTTGAATTATTTTATCAAATCTTTGGTTCGCAAGATTGGGCTTATTATTTATTAAGTCAAATATTTGTAGTAATAACTTTTGTGGTTGTATTCAGATTTGCAGAAGATTTATTTAAAAATAAAACTTTAAGTTTAATATCGGTTCTTTTACTTGAAGGTATTTATTTTTATAATTTTACAACTCCCGAATTCAATGTAAATATTTGCCAATTACCTTTCTGGGCATTATGTGTTTATTATTCTTGGAAATTATTTGATAAACAAAAAATAGACCTTAAAGATTGCCTATGGTTAGGAGTTTTTGCTGCAGTAGGTTTTTTATCAAAATATCTTTTTATTTATCTTTTAATAGCAATAGATTTATTATTTTTTTATGTAATTTTTATAAAGAAATATAAAAAATTTGATTTTAAATATTTAATTACACTGGAAGTTTTTATTATTTTATTAGTTCCTCATCTAATTTGGTTAACAAACAATGACTATATAACTATTACATATGGTTTAGCAAGAACAGGGCTGGAGAGCACAAGTTTACTGGATCATATATTTTATCCCGTAATATTTTTAGCTAAGCAAATTGGAATACTAATTCCATTTTTTATCATGTCATTTTTTTTAGTAAAAAAATTTAAATTTAAAGTATTATTTAAGGATAAAAAGTTATTATTTTTGATATTTATTAATATTATTCCTATAGCTTTAATTTTTTTAACCTCAATGTTAACAGGATCAAAAATAAGAACAATGTGGATGACACCATTTTATTTATTTTTTGGAGTGTTAATTGTTTATATTTTTCAAGCTCAAATAAATTTGAAAAAGTTAAATAGTTTTATTTCAGCATTTTTAATTTTATTTATCTTATCACCATTTGTTTATGCTTATATCTCAATTACAGAAACTGATAAAAGAACAGACTATCCAGGAAAACAAATAGCAATAAAGACTCAATATGCTTGGGAACAGAATCATAAAGAACCCATTACGGTTGTCCTTGGAGATGAGTGGTATGCTGGAAATTTATCATATCATTTAAAATCTAGGCCTGTATGGAAGGGATTTATTACAAATGATAAGTTAAATTCATTATCAAAATTTACATGTATTGATAATATTTGTATTGGAAGTAGATGAAAAAAATTAAAATTTTAATTCCTGTTTATAATGATTGGCAATCAGTATTTAAACTTTTAGAAAATATAGACCAGAAGCTGGAAGGCTGGGACTCTGATGTTGCTCATATATCAGTTGTAATTGTTAATGATGCTTCCACAGAAGAAAGACCAATTAATACCTCTACTTTTAATAGTTTAAAGTCGGTTCAAGTCATTAACATGAAAGAAAATAAGGGACACGCAAGATGTAATGCTGCTGGATTAAAATATATTAGCGCTAATAGCAAATTTGATTTAGTGATTCCTATGGATGCTGATGGGGAGGATAGACCCGAGGAGTTGAGGCCACTTCTTTGCAAAGCCTACGAACATCCTGACAAAGTTATTACCGCTAATAGAATTAAAAGATCAGAAGGACTATTTTTTAAATTTTGCTATTTAGTTCATAAGTATCTAACTTTTATTTTTACTGGAAAATCTATTAAATATGGGAATTATACCTGCCTTCCTAAATTTGCAGTTAATAAAATGATTAACGATTCAGCTACTTGGAGCAGCTTTTCTGGTTCATTAGCTAAAATTATCAAGGATAAAAACCAAGCATCGATTTCATCAACAAGAGGAGTTAGATATTTTGGTCCATCTAAAATGAGTTTCATTAACTTGCTAAAGCACTCCCTATCTATTATTGCAGTTTTTAAAACAACTTTATTTATTAGGTCTGTATTTTTTTTAATTGCTTACTTATTTCTAATCACAGGCAATATCTCTATTGTTACATTGATACCAGTTGCAGCAACTGTCATTATGATGATTTCAGTGATCATATTATCTAGAAGAGAAAACATATCAGAATTTAACAATTCATTAGAAAATATTAAAAATATTGAACAACTAAAATGAAGAATATTTTTCCACAAGGATCAGCTTGGATCAATGGGGAATTTGTTAAACTTTCTGAGGCAAAAATATCAATTTTAGATTGGGGCTTTCTTAGATCTGATGCAACATATGATGTAGCTCATGTTTGGAAAGGTAAATTTTTTCAATTAGATAAACACATTGATCGTTTTTTTAAATCAACTGAAAAACTTCGTATGCCATGCAAATTAAAGCGTAATGATTTAAAAAAAATCCTAGCAGGGTGTGTTAAAAATGCTAATCTTGATAATGCTTATGTTGAAATGATTCAAACTCGTGGAATGTCACCTGGTTTCGTCAGAGATCCACGTGAAGCAACTCCACATGTTATGGCATTTGCTGTTCCGTTTGGATGGATATTAAAACCAGAAGATTTTGAAAAAGGACTAGATATATTTTTAACTAACATTACAAGAATACCGCCAAGTTCAGTAGATCCAACAATTAAAAATTATCATTGGATGGATCTTGTTACGGGAATGTTAGATGCTTATGAACGAGGACATCAAACAGCAATATTAGTTGATGAAAATAATAATATTTCAGAAGGTCCAGGATTTAATATTTTCTCTGTAGATAAATCAGGAATAAGTACACCTGATCATGGAGTGTTAGAAGGCATAACAAGACAAACAGTTATCAATTTAGCAAAAGAATTAGGATTGGAAGTTGATGAAAAACCTATACCAATTGAAATGTTAAAATCATCTGATGAATTATTTGCAACTTCTACAGCTGGAGGTGTTATGCCTATTACAAAGGTTAGTGGAAAAAAAATTGGCACAGGAAAAGCGGGGAATATCACTAGACAAATTCATAAGCTTTATTGGGAAAAACACACCGACCCTAACTGGACGTTGTCCGTAGAAGATATTCTTAAATAGCTTTTATTATTGGTAGTGAATGAAAGTCTGCAGTATTTATCTTTGAAGAGTGATCTCTCCTCATATTCCATTTCTTATTTACTCCAGCACTAGCCAAACTCAGTGTTGATCTACCATATCTGTAATTTGTACTATCAATGGATCTCATTAAGGCTTTAATTTTCTCATCTTTTTCTGATGAGAATAAATTTTTGTTACCATCTGAACTAATCAAGCCAGTCAATGTTATGCCAGCTTTTTGATATCTATAGCCATTTATAAAGATTTCATTTAATGCAACTAAAGCTGTTTTAACTATTTCAATACTATTGTTAGTAGCAATTGGAAAATCTATAGTTTTAGCATTTGAATAATAAACTCCCCTGTTTTGAAATGGACTTGTTCTAACAGAAACAGTTATTGATTTTGCAATTAAAGACTCTGATCTAATTTTTTCTGAAGCATTTAAACAATAACTTGCTACTGCTTCTTGCAATTCATGAAATTTTTCAACTCTTGTGCCAAATGATCTCGATACTACACAACTTTTTCTTTTTGAAATTTTAGTTTCTAATGGGATACAAGAAATACCTCTAAGTTCTAAGGCAGTTCGAGAGCTTAAAACATTAGAACTTTTTTTAATCCAAGTGTTAGACATATTTTTTAATTGTTTAGCATTATAAATTCCATTTTGATGATAAAATTTTGTAAGTTGTTTTCCAACTCCCCACACATCATTAATATCTATCTTTTCTAATAATGGATCAATATTCTCAATTCCTATTAAGTTTGTTACACCAGACTGTTTTTTCTTAGCTATATGATTTGCAATTTTGCTCAGCGTTTTAGTTTTTGCAATACCAATACTTGTGGGTATGCCTGTCCATTGCAAAACAATACTTCTAATTTCTTTTCCAACATCTTCAACTTCATCATCAGGATAATTACTTAAATCTAAAAAAGCTTCATCAACAGAATATATTTCTAATTCAGGATTAAATCTTTTTAAAATTCTCATCACCCTCCTAGATAAATCTCCATACAAAGAAAAATTTGAAGAAAAAACATAAACTTTATTTCTAAGTATTGTATCTTTAGCTTTAAAGTAAGGCTCTCCCATTTTAATACCAAGAGCTTTTGCTTCATTTGATCTTGCAATGATACAGCCATCGTTATTAGATAAAACGATAACAGGTTTATTTCTAATTTTAGAATTAAATAATCTTTCACAAGAAACATAGAATGAATTGCAATCAACAAGGGCTATTTTTTTAGTACGTTGAATGAATGACATAAGTCACAACTCCCCAAATGAACACCTCTGATTCATCTCCAATAATTATTTTGTCTTCAATATTTTTTGAACCTGATGTTAAAAACTGTCCATCTTTAGATTTAACAAAACTTTTAACAACTAACTCTTCATGAACATTGGCAACTACTGTTGAAAAATTTTTAGGTTTTAAACTTCTATCAATAACTAATAAGTCACCATCATGAATATCGACGTCAGTCATAGATTTTCCCTGAACTCTAATGATGAAAGTTGCTGGAACGTTTTTGATTAGATGAACATTAAGATCCACACCTTCTTCAATATAGTCTGTTGCAGGAGAAGGAAATCCAGCACCTACTTTATGTAGATAAAAGGGAATAGTTAATTTCATGTTCTTATTTTGTTCTAATTAGTAGATCAAATATACAACACAGTCAATAGGTTGTATTTTGAGTCTATAACTGAATCAAAGATGAAACAAAAAGTGAACATTCAAACTACATTTTGTAGCCTTGTGGATAACTTCAACCGGAGATAGTTTAACTACATTATCAAAAATTAAAAAAGGAAAAAAAATGCTAAACGAAATTCATAAAAATATCACACACATAGGGGAGCTTGAGGCCAAATGTAATTTAGATGAAGCAAAGAAATTTTGTTTTGAAATTGCATCAAAATATGTACATGAACTCGGAGAAAAAGGACAACTACGTTTTGAATGGTACGTTGATGAAGAGAAAAATAGATGGGTTTCTAAAATAATCAAAAAATAAATAACAGGAAATAAATGAAAAAACTAATATGCCATTGTGGAGAAGTAGAAGCAGAAATAAATGTACCCGATAATTTAGAAAAAGTTTCAAAATGTAATTGCTCAATTTGTAAAAGAAAAGGAGCTATTATGTCTATGGTTAAAAATGAAGATTTTAAAATTGTTAAAGGTGAAGATAAATTAAAACTTTATCAGTTCCATTCAAAAGTTGCGAAACATTATTTCTGCTCTAATTGTGGGATTTATACACATCACAATCCAAGAGCTAATCCAGCTATGACAGGATTTAATATAGGATGCATAGATGAAATAAATATTTTTGAATTAGAAAATGTTACTGTGAATGATGGTCAAAGCCATCCTCTTGATAAAAAATAATTTTTTATGCAAGAAATTAATGATTGTTTCGATAAAGTAAAAAAAGATTGCTTTAAGTTTATCTTATCTCAAGAAACAAAGAAGGATAAATTTAAAAATAAGGATAAGATGATTAAGTCTTTTTTAATTCCTGTAAGTCAATGGATTTCAAAAAAAGTTAATAAAAAGAAGCCGCTCATAATTGGTTTAGCAGGAGGGCAGGGTTCAGGTAAAACTACCATTTCATCAATTCTATCTATAATCTTAAAAAAATACTTTAAGCTAAATGTTTTTATAGTTTCAATTGATGATTTTTATAAAACAAGAAGAGATAGAAAAATATTATCTAAAACAAAACATTCTTTATTAATGACAAGAGGAGTTCCAGGAACCCATGACATAGATTTAATGTTGAATTTTTTTAAAAAAGTTAAGACAAAAAAATTTAATAATTTACAAGTACCCAAATTTAATAAAGCAGTAGATGATCGTTGCAAAAAAAATTTATGGTACAAGCTTAAATCAAGACCTGATGTAATAATTTTTGAAGGTTGGTGTGTCGGAGCTAAAGCCCAAACAACTAACCAGCTAAAAAAACCAATCAATTCACTAGAGAAGGTTCACGATCAAAGTACCAAATGGAGATCTCATGTTAACAATCAATTAAAAACAAAGTATAAGAAATTATTTAAACAACTAGAGGGATTATTGTACTTAAAAGCAAAAAATTTTGATTTGCTAAGACAGTGGAGATTAAAACAAGAGAGGAAGCTTTGGGTGCAGACAGAAAATAAAAAGAACTTGAAAATAATGAGTAGTGGTGACGTAATAAATTTTATGCAAACCTATCAAAGAATTACTCAACAAATGTTTAAAGATGCGTTAAAAAGCTCATCTATAATTATGAATTTAAATAGTAAGCATCAGATTGTAAACATAAAATTTAAAAAACAATGAAAAAAATATTTCTAGTATTATTATCTTTAAGTTTATTTAGTCAACAGTCCTATGCAGTTACTTTATCGGAAGCATTATTAGAAGCATATAATAATAATCCAGAATTAAACGCTGAAAGAGAAAATATTAAAATTTCTAAAGAAGATTTAAATATTTCAAGAAGTGAATTTTTACCATCGGTGACATTATCAAGTTCAAAAAGTCAGGAGAATACAAATAAATTGACCAATAGATTGGGCGCCAATGTTGCAACAACAGATGTCAACCCTCAAACGCAATCAATAATTATTGAACAAAAATTATTTCAAGGATTCTCAGGAATTGCAGGTTTTGAAAAAAATAAGATTGGTTTAATCTTGGCAGAAGCAAAACTTTTAAAAAAAGAACAAGAAATTTTATATAAAGCAATAGAAGCTTATTCTGGATTAATATTTGCCAATGAAAAACTTAATATTAATAAAATAAATGTCAACTTGTTAGAAAGACAGGTAGAAACTGATCAAGCAAGGTTGGAAAGAAGCAGAATTACTTTAGCTGACTTAGCTCAGTCTGAATCTTCACTTGCAGGAGCACAAGCAAAGTTTATTCAAGCAAAAAATGAAACAATTACTGCCAAATTAATTTATGAAAAAATAATTGGCCCAATTACTAATGCGGATAGTTTAAATAAAAAATCAGATCTTGATTTTTTAAATCATGAAAGTTTAATTGAAGCAATTGAATCATCAAAAAAAAATAACCCAGATCTAATTATAGCTAAACTTGAATATGAACAATCAAAGAAAGATATTACGATAGCTAGAGCAAATCTTTCACCATCAGCTACACTATCTTTAAGTTCAACTAAAACAGATGATGTAAGCTCAACTTATGATGAGAGAGATAAAGAAAGTATTATGGCAACTATTTCATGGCCAATTTTTAAAGGTGGAAAAAATACAGCTTCACTTAACAGAAGTAAAAATTTAAATAATATAAAAAAATTATTACTTGATAATGCTGTTAAAACAAATGATACTAATGTTACAAGTGCATGGTCTAGTTTGCAATCTTCATATAGTCTGTTAAATTCAGTGAAGTCACAAGTCAAAGCAGCCGAAATTGCGAATGAAGGAATTACAGTAGAATATGAATCTGGACTTGGAAGATCTACATTGGATGTAATACAATCAAATTCAATCTTATTAAGTTCTAAAATAAGTCTGGCAAATTCTGAAAGAAACTATTTACTATCTCAATTCAAGTTACTCCAATCAGTAGGACTTTTAAAAAAAAACTACTTAAAACTTTAATAATATAGCTGTTTATTAAAAAAATTTTAATTGTTGAAAATAAGAACAAAATGTGTACATTTAGAGAATGATTCGAATACTTAATATTTTAACAAAAAAGGCAAAAAATGACTAAAAACAACCTAAAAGTAGTTAAATCTACAAAACAACAAGAAGCAGACAATAAAGAAAAAAATAAATCTTTAGAAGCAGCAATTAGCCAGATTACAGAGAATTTTGGAAAAGGTTCAGTAATGAAACTTGGTCAAAGAAGAGCAATGGATATTGAGTCAATATCAACAGGTTCTTTAAGCTTAGACTTAGCACTTGGAATAGGTGGCCTACCCAAAGGAAGAGTTGTTGAAGTTTATGGACCAGAGTCGTCTGGAAAAACAACGTTAGCTTTACAAGTGGTTGCTGAAGCACAAAAAGCAGGTGGAATATGTGCGTTTATAGATGCAGAGCATGCTTTAGACCCAGTTTATGCTAAAAAACTTGGAGTAAATACTGAAGAATTACTAATTTCACAACCAGACACTGGTGAGCAAGCATTAGAAATTGCTGACACCTTAATTAAATCAGGATCTATTTCTGTAATAGTTGTTGATTCAGTTGCAGCATTAACACCTAGAGCTGAAATTGAAGGAGAGATGGGAGATCATCACGTAGGACTTCAATCGAGATTAATGAGTCAGGCTTTGAGAAAGTTAACAGGCTCAATTTCAAGCACAAATACTATGATGATTTTTATTAATCAAATTAGAATGAAAATTGGAGTTATGTTTGGAAGTCCAGAGACTACATCTGGTGGAAATGCACTTAAGTTTTATGCATCTGTAAGAATGGATATCAGAAGAATTGGGGCCATTAAAAATGGAGATGAAATTATTGGTAACTCCACAAGAGTAAAAGTTGTTAAAAATAAAGTTGCACCACCATTTAAAGTTGTTGAATTTGATTTAATGTATGGAAAAGGAATTAGCAAAGTTGGTGAACTGGTTGATCTTGGGTCTAAAGCAGAGATTGTTGAAAAATCTGGTGCATGGTATGCTTATAAGGGAGAGAAAATTGGCCAAGGAAGAGAAAATGCCAAAATATACCTTGAGCAAAATCCAAAAATTGCTGCAGAAATTGAAATGGCAATAAGAGAAAAAGCAGGAGTAATTGCTAAAAAAATTGAGGGAAATCCACTTGATCCAGAAAAAGCTGCTAAGGATCAAATAGAAGACCTTAAAGCTGAAACTAAAGAAGATCTAGCTATATCAAAAGAGAATATAGATTCACCAAAAAAGAATTAATTAAAAGTCATCTTTAATTATTAAAAGGCGCTTAATTTAAGCGCCTTTTCTCTCTTACTGTTATCTAGACATCAAATAAAAAAGTTGTATTTTAAGATATGGCTGAAAAAACATTAAATGAAATTAGAAAAACATTTTTAAATTATTTTAAAAATAATGACCATAAAATAGTAGAGTCTAGTAATTTAGTTCCAAATAATGACCCAACTTTAATGTTTGTTAACTCTGGAATGGTACAATTTAAAAATGTATTTACTGGGTTAGAAAAAAGAGACTACAAAAGAGCTACCACCTCCCAAAAATGTGTTCGCGCTGGAGGAAAACATAATGATCTAGAAAACGTTGGTTACACCACAAGGCATCATACATTTTTTGAAATGCTTGGAAATTTTTCATTTGGTGATTATTTTAAAGAACAAGCTATAAGCTATGCATGGGATTTGATTACAAAAGACTTTGGAATAGATAAAAACCGTCTTTATGTAACAGTATTTCATGAAGATGATGAAGCTTTTAATTTTTGGAAAAAGATAGCAGGTTTTAATGATGATAAAATTATTAGAATAGCAACAAATGATAATTTTTGGTCTATGGGGGAAATTGGTCCTTGCGGCCCTTGTTCAGAAATTTTCTATGATCATGGAGATCATTTAAAAGGTGGATTGCCAGGAACCAAAAATGAAGATGGGAATAGATTTATAGAGATTTGGAATTTAGTATTTATGCAATATGAGCAAATTTCAAAAAATAAAAGAATTGATCTTCCTAAACCTTCTGTTGATACAGGAATGGGATTGGAAAGAGTAGCGGCACTACTTCAAGGTACGCATGATAATTATGAAACAGATCATTTTAAAAAACTAATTCAATCAACATCTGACGCTGTAAACAAAAAAGTTGATCAGTCAAATCTATCAAGCTTTAGAGTTATAGCAGATCATTTACGTGCAAGTTCATTCTTAATTGCTGAAGGAGTTTTACCTTCTAATGAAGGAAGAGGTTATGTTCTTAGAAGAATTATGAGAAGAGGTATGAGACATTCCCATTTATTAGGATCAAAGAAACCAATTTTTTATAATATTTTTCAAACCCTCTTAGAAGAGATGTCTATTAATTACCCAGAACTAAATAGAGCCCAATCTTTAATTAAAGAAACCTTAAAAATGGAAGAAGAAAAATTTTTAGTATTATTAGATAGAGGAATTAAAATTTTAGATGATGAAATTTCTAAAATCGAAAAAATTTTACCAGGTGAGGTTGCTTTTAAACTTTATGATACATATGGATTTCCATTAGATTTAACTGAAGATATCTTAAAGAATAAATCATTAAAAATTGATAATAAAAAATTTCACACACTAATGAAAGAGAGTAAAGAACTTGCTAAGAAAAATTGGAAAGGTTCGGGTGATAGTTCTGTAGACGAAGTTTGGTTCGGTATTAAAAATAAATTGGGTCCAACAGATTTTTTAGGCTATAACGCTGATAAAACAGAAGGTGTAATTATATTACTATTAAAAGACAATAAAGAGGTAATCAAATTAGATAAAGACCACGATGGAATAATAATTACAAATCAAACACCCTTCTATGCTGAATCAGGTGGACAAGTTGGAGATACAGGCACAATCTCAAAGGACAATTTTGAATTTGAAGTAACAGATGTCCAAAAAAAATTGGGTGATTTATTCGTTCATTATGGAAAAGTAAAAAAAGGTTCAGTTAAAATTGATGATAATGTTGAATTAAAAATTAATGTTAAAAGAAGAAATAATATTAGAGCTTATCATTCTGCAACACATTTATTACATGAATCTTTAAGAAGAGTTTTAGGTAAACATGTTACCCAAAAAGGTTCATTAGTTGAATCTGAAAGACTAAGGTTTGATTTTAGCCACATGAAACCAATTTCATTAAATGAAATTACCAAAGTAGAAACATATGTAAATTTAATGATAAAAAATAAATCTGAGGTTAAAACAAGAATAATGACTCCAAAAGAAGCTTTTAATAATGGAGCCTTAGCTTTATTTGGTGAAAAATATGGCTATGAAGTTAGAGTTTTGTCTATGGGTCTTGAGAAAAAAGCTCATTTTTCAACAGAACTATGTGGCGGTACACACGTAAAAAATACTGGAGAAATAGGTAAGTTCAAAATAATTAGTCAATCATCAATTGCATCTGGTATAAGAAGAATTGAAGCTTTAAGAGGTGAACAACTTAATGCTTATTTGCTAAAGAAAGAAGAATCTTTAGATTTATCTATTCAAAAAAACAATAAAACAATTAAATATCTAACAAGTAAAATTATTAAATTAGGTGGAAACCCTAGCATAGATAGCAAAGATCAAACAATAACAATCAAAGATTTAAGCAGACAATTTGAAAAGCTTTCAGTAGGGTTAATTTTAAAAGATAAATCAAAAAATATTATTAAAGATGAAAAAATAAATAATATTACTGTTAGGTATCAAAAAGTTTTAGAACTTCCATTTAAAGATCTTAGAAAATTAATTGATGAAGGAAAAAAAGAGCTTAAAGAGGCGATTATAATTATTTATGCAGTTACTGAAGGAAAAGTAGGTTTAGCTATTGGTGTTACAAAAGGATTAGAAAATAAATTTGATGCTGTTAAACTTGTTAAAACTGGATCAGAAGTTATAGGAGGAAAAGGTGGTGGAGGAAGATCTGATTTTGCTCAAGCAGGTGGAACTTTAATAGATAAAATTGTAGACTCTTTTAACGATATAAAAAAATTAATTAATTAAGTTTTTTTTTAAGTTGACAATCAATCTCATCTAAGAATTGATTTGTAGTTAAATACTTACTTGATGGACCTATTAATATCGCCAAATCTTTTGTCATTGAACCACCTTGCACACATTCAACACAAACACTTTCTAATGCTTTAGAAAACTTAATTAATTGGTCATCATTATCTAATTTACCTCTATGAGCCAAACCTCTAGTCCAAGCAAATATTGATGCGATAGGATTTGTTGAAGTTTCTTTTCCTTGTTGATGCATTCTGTAGTGCCTTGTAACAGTGCCATGAGCTGCTTCAGCTTCCATTGTTTTACCATCTGGTGTTAATAGAACACTAGTCATCAATCCTAAAGATCCATATCCTTGAGCCATTGTATCCGACTGAACATCTCCATCATAGTTTTTACATGCCCAAATATATTTTCCACTCCATTTCATCGCACATGCAACCATGTCATCAATTAATCTGTGTTCGTATGTAAGATTATTTTTTTTAAAATTACCTTCAAATTCATTCTCAAAAATTTCTTGAAAGATATCTTTGAAACGGCCATCATATTGTTTTAAAATTGTATTTTTTGTTGATAAATAAACAGGCCAACCTTTAATTAAACCATAACTAAAACATGATCTTGCAAAGTCTTCTATTGATTTATCCAAATTATACATTGATAAAGCAATACCTGGACCTGGAAAATTAAAAACTTCATATTTAATTTCATCACTTCCATCTTCAGCGGTCCATTTAATTTCCATTTTACCTTTTCCAGGAACTTTAAAATCTGTTGCTCTGTATTGATCACCAAAAGCATGTCTTCCAATAATTACTGGATCTGTCCAAGATGGAACTAATTTTGGTATATTTTTACAAATAATTGGTTCTCTAAAAACAGTTCCTCCAATAATATTTCTTATTGTTCCATTTGGAGATCTCCACATTTTTTTTAAGTTAAATTCTTTTACTCTTGCTTCATCGGCTGTTATTGTGGCACATTTAATACCTACACCAATTTTTTTAATTGCTGCAGCAGATTCAATAGTGATTTGGTCATTAGTATTATCTCGACTTTTCATACCAAGGTCGTAATATTCAATATTTAAGTCTAAATAAGGAAGGATTAGTTTTTTTTTAATAAACTTCCATATTATTCTGGTCATTTCATCGCCATCAAGTTCTACAATGGGGTTTTTAACGTGAATTTTGCTCATATTTGATTATATTATCTTAATAATTGAATTTCACAGTTTTATATACATATTAATAAAAAATTATCAAATATAAGATTATGCTACATAAGGTTTTTCCAAAGATTCACACAGAAGGCTATAAATTTTTAGCTATAGCAATTTTAATAACTTTTTTTTTAAATTTAATAAGCACTTTTCTAGGATTAATTGGTTTAGTCATAACTATTTGGGTTTATTATTTTTTTAGAGATCCTGAGAGAATTTCAATAAATAATGACAACTACTTAACTAGTCCAGCAGATGGAGAAGTTTTAATGATTCATGAAGTTGATGGTCCTAAAGAACTTGAATTAGAAGATAAAAAATTTACTAAAATAAGCATTTTTATGAATGTTTTTGATTGCCATGTAAACAGAACCCCGTGTGAAGGAAAAATTTCTGAAATATTTTATAAACCTGGAAAATTTTTTAATGCATCACTTGATAAAGCGAGTGAAGATAATGAACGTAACTATTATAAAATTATTAACAGTCAAGATGAGGAGGTTATAGTCGTCCAGATTGCTGGATTAATTGCGAGAAGAATAGTTTGTGAAACTTCAAAAGATCAAGAATTGAAGCAAGGCGATAGAATTGGGATGATTAGATTTGGAAGTAGAGTTGATGTTTATTTTCAAAATTATAAACCATTAGTAAAAGTGGGACAAAAAACAATTGCAGGGGAAACAATTCTAGCTAACAGATAATTTATGGAACAGCCAAAAAATAATTTTAAGATAGTGTCGAATAAAAAAGCACGAATGATTTTACCTAATGCAATTACTTTAATAGGAGTCTGTATTGGATTAAGTTCAATTAAATTTGCTTTAGATGGAAAATTTGCACTTGCTATAGTTGCTATATTATTTGCAAGTCTTATGGATGCATTAGATGGACGAATTGCAAGATTAATTAAAGGAACATCTAAGATGGGTAAAGAACTCGATTCATTAGGAGATGTAATCAGCTTTGGAGTAGCACCCGCTTTTATAATGTACTTTTGGAATCTACAATATCTAGATAAATTAGGTTGGTTTGTTTGTTTAATATATGTAGTTTGTGTTGCTTTAAGACTTGCAAGATTTAATACAACATCAGACGAAGAACCGTCATGGAAAGATAATTTTTTTGAAGGTGTACCATCCCCAGCTGGAGGTATTATTGTTTTAATGCCTTTAGTAATAAGCTTTAGCGGACTTGGAGAAATTTTTTTTAAAATTAATTATGACTTAATAGTACCAGCTTTTTTTATTATAGTTTCAATATTGCTAATAAGTACAATTCCAACATATTCTTTTAAAAAGATAGTTATTCCAAGGAGTATGACAAAATTTTTATTATTTGGAATTGTTTTATTTTTTGGAGCATTATTAGTTTATACATTTGTGATTCTGGCTTTAAGTTCTCTTATATATTTATGTTTGATTCCAATTAGTTATATTCACTATAAAAAAATAAAAAAAGAAAAAAACATAGTTATAGAAAAAAATGAAGATGATGAATTTGAAGACATATTGTAGATGAAAAAAAATGTTATAGTTTCACTAGCCGACTCAAATTATTTCAAATTACTGAACGAATTAGTAGATTCAATAATTAGATTTAAAGAGAGTGAAAAAGTTGCAATTTGTATACTGGATGCTGGATTAACAGAGGATCAAAAGTCGATATTATCAAAAAAAGTTGATGAGATTAAGTCTGCCGAGTGGGATATAGATGTTCCAGCATTTAAAGTGATTGGAAAAGAATGGTTAAAGAGTCAGGTGTCAAGAGCATTTTTACCTAAATATTTTCCTAATTATGAAAAATATTTATGGATCGATTGTGATGCGTGGGTCAACGACTGGAACTCAATTGAACTTTATTTTAGAGCCTGTAATGACGGCAAGCTTGGTATTACACAAACATTAGGGCCCGGATATAAGATAATGTCAAAAGTAAATTGGCTATTTGGAAAAATAGCAATAATTAAATCTCAAAACTTTAAGCATGCAGTTAAATCTAAAATAGGGTTAGAAAAAGCGAGAAAACTTGCATTTGCCCCACATATAAATATTGGTGTTTTTTCATTAGAAAAGAATTCACCTGGCTGGGAATCTTGGCAAATGAATCTCGAACAAACATTAAAATCTGGAAATATTTTTGGTTCAGAAGGACTAGCAATCAATATGTCAGTATATATTAATGATTTAGAAACTGAATTTTTACCTTTAAATTGTAATTGGATTGCAAGTAATCTACTCCCTAAATTTGATGAAACACAAGATACATTTGTAGAACCCTTTTTACCAAATTATAAGATAGGCATTATGCATTTAGCTGCTGGAATTTGGCAGGGAAATAAAGATATGAGATTGGATGAAGAAATAAAAATTGATATTCAAAATCTTAAAAACATCTCACAGTCTAGAAGTTTAAGATTTGGTCATTAGTTGAAAAAAAATAGAATTTCTAAAAATTGGATTAACAAGCAACGTAGAGATATCTACGTAAGAAAGTCCCAAGTTGACGGATATAGAGCGAGATCCGCTTATAAATTAATTGAAATTAATGAAAAGTTTAAAATTTTTAAAAATGGTATATCGGTGGTTGATTTAGGAGCTGCGCCAGGTAGCTGGTCTCAGTATACTGCAAAAATCGTAAAAAATGTTAGGTTAGTTTCTATTGACTTAAAAGAAATGGAAGAAATTGAAAACACCACTCAAATAAAAGGTGATTTTACAAAAAAAGAATATCAGGGTAAAATTAAAGGACTATTTAGGTCCAAGGTCGATGTGGTTCTTTCTGACATGGCAATTAATACCACAGGGATTAAAGATATAGATGCAATTTATACTGGTGAATTATGTAAAGAAGCTATGATGTTTTCAAAAGAGGTTTTGGTTAAAGAAGGAAGGTTTATTTCGAAGTTATTTTTAGGAACTTCATTCAACGAAATAATCGCAGAAGCAAAGGTAATTTTTAAGGAAGTAAAGGTTTTTAAACCAAAATCTAGTAGAAAAGAATCTAAGGAAAGTTTTATTATTTGTAAAATATTGAGATAGAGACTTTTATTTTTAAATGAATCATATATAAATGATTATGGATCCTATAAAAGAAGCTCTTACCTTTGACGACGTGACAATGGCTCCGAAATACTCCGAAGTCCTGCCCTCAGAAGTTGATACAAGCACAAAATTATCAAAAAATTTATTCTTAAAAATACCGCTTTTATCATCAGCAATGGATACAGTAACAGAAAGCAAAATGGCAATAGTAATTGCCAAAGCTGGTGGAATAGGTGTCATACACCGTAACCTTGATGTTAAAAAACAAATTGAAGAAATTAAAAAAGTAAAAAAACATAAACTATTAGTCGGAGCTGCTGTTGGAGCCGGTCCTTTAGAACTTAAAAGAGCTGAAGCTATATTAAAAGAAAAAGTTGATTTAATAGTGGTTGATACCGCTCATGGTCACAGTAAAAAAGTAGCTGAGATTATTAAGATCATAATAAAAAAAAAAACAGATAAAACAACTTTATGTGCGGGAAATATTGCAACAGCAAATGCAGCCAAGTTTTTGATTAAACTTGGAGTAGATGTTATTAAAGTTGGGATAGGACCCGGTTCTATTTGTACAACCAGATTAGTTGCAGGAATTGGTGTTCCACAATTAAGTGCTATTCTTGAAGTTCAAAAAGGAGTCAAAAATAATAAAACTAAAATTATTTCAGATGGTGGAATAAAATATTCAGGTGATATTGCTAAAGCATTAGCAGCAGGAGCTGATGCTGTAATGATAGGATCTTTATTTGCAGGTACAATGGAAACACCAGGAAAATTAATTAAAAAAAATGGTAAATTGTTCAAAAGCTTTAGAGGTATGGGTTCAGTGGGAGCCATGAACAAAGGATCGGCTGATAGATATTTTCAGAAGAAACAAAAAGATATTTCGAAGTATGTACCAGAGGGAGTTGAGGCACTTGTAAAATTTAAAGGAGATGTTGGAAGCGTAATTTATAAATTAGTAGGTGGACTAAAGTCTTCCATGGGCTATTTAGGTGCAAAAAAAGTTATTAATTTGAAAAATAAACCTATTTTTGTAAAAATAA
>CAJQSH010000022.1 GCA_905612505.1 uncultured Candidatus Pelagibacter sp.
AAAAGCTAAGTCTAAAAAATATTTACCACCTCCAGCTGTTTCTAGAAGTGCACCAAATAAAACGAATAAAAAAATGAAATCTACAGAAACACCTATAGGAATTCCAAATATAGCCTCTTGATCAAGCCACTGAAATCCAACCAACCTATTTAATGAAAGTCCACCATGAGAAATTATTTCTGGTGCATATCTACCAAAATATGAAAAGAATAAAAAACAAACTGCAATAACAACTAAAGGCAAACCAAATACTCTTCTGGTTGCTTCAATTAATATTAAAATTCCACAACTTCCAATAATTAATTCAACTGGTAAATTAAATTTTTCCCAAATTGTAACACTTAAGAGAATTCCCCCTCTATCAACTAGTTGGTCATAAAAAAAATAAATATATAAACAACAAAAAGCAGCAATAAAACTAATTAAAATATCAAATATAGAAATTTTTTTTCTTTTAGAAATTGGATAAATTAAAAAAGCTAATGTTAAAGCAAAACCTAGATGAATCGCTCTAGCAGGAAGTCCTTTAAACATTCCAATATTAAACATAAAAGGGAATGGGGAAGCATACCAAAGCTGAAATAAAGACCAAATGATTGCAATTATTCCAACAATTTTTAAATGTAAACCAGTAAGATTTCTAGTTGGAGATAAATCCTCACTAATCTTACTTTCTACTTTACCATTAATGTTTTGACTCATTGTTAAAAAGATACTCTATAACAAAAAAAAAGGCCCGATAAATATATCGGGCCTTTTTTTAATTAAGTAATTGGATTACATTAATCCAGCTTCTTTATAATATTTAATTGCACCTGGGTGTAATGGAGCTGACAAACCAGCAGCTATCATATCCTCTTTTTTTAAAGAAGAAAAAGCAGGATGTTGTTTTTTGAAATCATCAAAATTTTCCATCACAGCTTTAACAACTAGGTAAACAAGCTCATCAGAAACATCAGCAGAAGTTACTACAGTAGCTTTAACACCAAAAGTAGTTACATCTTTTTTTTGCCCCGTATAAGTACCTGCGGGTATTACAGCTTTTGCATAATAAGCAGCGCCATCAATTAAACCCTGAACTTCAGAACCCGTAAGGTTAATTGGTAAAGCTTTTGCTCCACAAGAAGCTGCGTTCTCCATAGCTCCATTTGGAAAGCCTACCGAATAACCAAAAGCATCAATTTTACCATCACATAGTGCCTTAACTTGTTCTGATGAAGTTAGCTCTGTAGTAGATTTAAAGTAACTATTATCAACTCCCATTGCGCTCATAAGCACTTCCATAGTTCCTCTTTGACCTGAACCAGCGTTTCCTATGTTAACAACTTTTCCTTTAAGCCCAGCAAAATCTTTAACTTTTGCTTTTTTTCTTGCCCAAATTTGAAAAGGTTCATTGTGTACTGAGAATACAGCTCTTAAATTACTGTACTGTTTTCCTTCCCACTTGCTTGTTCCATTTACAGCATGATATTGCCAGTCAGACTGAGCTACACCAAATTGAAATTCGCCAGCTGCGATTTGACCAATATTATAGTTTGATCCACCAGTTGAAGGCGCAGTACATCTGTAAGCTTTATCTATACCTTTTTTTCTTCCGTGTTCTTTAGCAATTGCTGATTTGTGCAGCATTTTACAAATTGCGTTACCAGTTTGGAAATATACTCCAGTTGGTCCACCCGTTCCTATCGTGAAGAACTCTGCAGATTTTGCAACACCAGTAAATGATAATGATACAACAAAGATTAGTAGAGCACTTGATAGAGATGTTATTACTTTTTTCATGTTTTCTCCTCTATATCGTTATTTTTATTAATTAATTCTAACAGTAATCGAAGGGGTATGTATAGACGGTTTTTATATTGATTCAGACCATTTTTTTAACTTATTAACACCCTCGACTATTTTAGGTGCAAATTTTAAAATTAAGTCATTATCAATTTTTTTTTCATTTTGGGTTTGATTCATAAAATTCTGCCCATCAAAATCAGTAAAGCTTAGCCTTACTAACATTTTATTTTTTTCAAAACCAAAATCAGATCCAGGCAATAATGCTACACCTGTCTCTTTTAAAATATTGTCACACATTTCTGATGAGGTATTAAATTTTTTATTTAAAAATTCCGGCATAAGATAAAAGCCACCTTGAGGCTTATTAATTAAAACCTTATTTGATTTTAGATTTTCATAAACATAATTACCAACTATTTTAAGAATATTTTTAGAACTACTTATATATTTGCTATGATCACTTGTATAAGCAGTGATAGCAGCATATTGAATTGGTGCACTGACAGCTGAAAAGGTTTCGCTAGCTAGTACATTGATTGAATTTTTTAAAATGCTTAAAGAATCTGGAACTATAAAATAACCCAATCTCCATCCGCCTGCACCACACCATTTACTTAAACCTGTACTTATAATAGTTTTTTCAGGACAAAAACTAGAAATAGATTTAAAATCTTTTTCAAAACTTAACTCTGAATAAATTTCATCAGATAAGATAACAAGATTATATTTTTTAGCAACTTCACTAATTTCCTGCAAGTTTTCACAAATCTGGCCAGATGGATTATTTGGTGAGTTCAAAAATAATAGATAATTTTTATTTTTATCTTTTAAAATAACTTCTTCGATTTCTGACCCAGTTGGAAACCAATTATTTTCTCTTTTAGTTTGAATTAATTGAATTTTATTTCTTCCAAGAATTGCTTGTGGAGCATAAGAAACCCAGCTTGGAGTTGGCAATATTATTTCGCCCTTAAATAAAACATGTAACAAAAACATTAATTCTTTTGAACCTGGACCAATAATTACGTTTTCAGATTTATAATTATAATTTTTTTTAGTTGATGTGTATTTTGCAACAGCTTCTCTAAGTTCTTTAAGACCTTGCATTGGTAAATATTTATTTTGATAAGCGTTATTTTTTAACTCATTAACAATATCAGAAGGTATTTGAAATGGAGATTGACCAAATCCAAATTTAAAGATTTTTTCACCCTTATTTTCTAATTGTCTAGAAATTTCATTAATTTTTAAAGTAGATGATGGCTCTAGGTCTTTAACTATATCTTTTAACATTTAATAATTTAATTCTTTTAAGTCTTTATATTGCTCTAAAACTTGTGGGTTAGCTAGCGCTTCTTTATTTTTAATCTCATTTCCTTCTATTATATTTTTTACTGCTAATTCGACTATTTTTCCATTCTTTGTTCTTGGAATATCATCAACTACTATAATTTTAGCAGGAACATGTCTCGGAGATGCATTTTTTCTAATTTTCGTTTTAATTTTTTTTATTAAACTTTCATTAAGTTCATACTTTTGATTTAAAATTATGAATAAAACAATTCTAATGTCATTATCCCATGTTTGACCAACTACAATAGACTCCTTAATTTCTGTAAATTTTTCTATCTCTGAATATATTTCAGCAGTTCCAAGCCTTACTCCTCCAGGATTAAGTGTGGTATCTGACCTACCATGAATAATAAAGCCTCCACTTTTTTTTATTTCTGCATAATCGCCATGATGCCATGTATTCAAAAAATTATTAAAATATGCATTTTTAAATTTACTATCATTTTTGTCATTCCAAAATTTTAATGGCATTGATGGAAAAGGATTCTTACAAACTAATTCACCTTTTTTATTTTTTATAGGTTTTCCTTTGTCATTATAAATATCAACATCTAGGCCCAATCCCTTGTTTTGTATTTCTCCTAAAATCACTGGTTGATATAAATTGCCTAATACGAAACAGGAAACAATATCTGTACCTCCAGATATGGAAGATAAATGAACATTTTTTTTAATATTCCCATAAACATATTTAAACCCATCATTTGATAACGGAGAACCTGTAGAGCAAATTGTTCTTAATTTTGATAGTTTATATTTATATTTTAAATTAGGTTTCGATTTACGCAGAGTATCAATATACTTTGCACTAACACCAAATAAAGTAATTTTTTCTTTTTCAGCAATTTTTAACAAAAAATCTTCTTTTTTATACACTGGTGAACCATCAAATAAAACAATTGATGCCTTAGATGCTAAAACACTTACTAGCCAGTTCCACATCATCCACCCACATGTGGTAAAATAAAAAACATTGTCATTCTCTTTAATATCACAATGAAGTTGATGTTCCTTTTTATGCTGAAGTAAGACTCCTCCACTTCTATGACATATGCACTTTGGTTTTCCAGTGGTTCCACTTGAATAAAGTATTGCAAGTTCTTGTTCAAAATCAAACTTGGTAAATTTAATATTTTTATTTTTAATTTTAATTTTAATTAATTCACACCATCTGTGTGCTTTTATTTTTTTAAATTTATATTTATTATTTAAATATTTTTCTCCTGGATAACTAACAACAACAATATTTTTTATAGACGGTATTTTTTTTAAAATCTGAGGAACTCTTTCCAGAACATTTATCATTTTTCCATTATAAAAATATTTATCTACTACAAATAAAATTTTAGGACTGATTTGTGAAAAGCGCTCTATTACACCTTTGGCTCCAAAATCTGGCGAACAAGAAGACCATATTGCTCCTAATGAAGAAGAAGCAATAAATGCCTCTATTGTTTCAATAGAATTTGGTAAATATGCTGCCACCCTATCTTTTTTTTTTATTTCAATACTTTTTAAGAATTTGGATATTTTGCTTACGTTGATGTTTAAATTGTACCAACTTCTTTCCTCTCTGTAACCATTCTCACTTATAAATGTTATGGCTTTATCGTAATTATTTTTTGAAAGTAAATTTTCAGCAAAGTTTAATTTTGAATTTGGTAAAAATATATTTTTATAAAATGTTTTAGATCTTTTTAAATTTATTTTATTTTTCAGGCCTTTAATTTCAGAAAAATCCCAAATAGAGCTCCAAAAGTTTCCTGGATTTTTAATACTCCATGTTAAAATATCTTCATATTTTTCTTTAAATTTTTTATTAAATTTTTTTGAAATGAACTGTTCATATTTATGCAAAAGAGAATTTCTTTTCTGACTTAATGAAGCTTCCCACAATTTTTTACTCATAATTTTATTATAAATATTAATACAGAATTTTTTTTAACTATGTTAACTTAATAAAGAAATAAATGATAAATGAGAACTTTTGACCCTACGATTCGGTCATGTTTTAACCTATTTTTGTTCTTTACGAGTAACAATATCTGGTGGGAGAAAAATTAAAGGTACCATAAATAGAAATGTCTAAAAATAAAATTACAGCTGTTCTCGGTCCCACAAATACTGGAAAAACCTTTCTTGCAACTGAAACCATGCTTTCATTTGATTCGGGTATGATTGGTTTTCCCTTGAGACTGTTGGCAAGAGAAGTTTACGATAAAGTTATAAAAAAAATAGATTTGGATAAAGTTGCATTGATTACTGGTGAAGAAAAAATAATCCCTGCAAATGCAAAATATTTTCTTTGCACTGTTGAATCTATGCCTATTAGCAAACATTTAGACTTTGTTGGAATAGATGAAATTCAAATGTGTGCTGACCATGAAAGAGGTCATATTTTTACTGATAGACTGTTAAATCTTCGTGGTGAAAAAATAACAATGTTTATGGGATCAGCCACTATAAAAAGCATTATTGATAAATTAGATGAAGATACTGAGTTTATAAACAGAAATAGACTTTCTAAACTTTCATATGTCGGACACAAAAAAATTTCAAGGATAAATAGAAAAACAGCAATAATTGCTTTTTCAACTGAAGAAGTTTATGCAATTGCTGAACTAGTTAGAAGGCAAAAAGGCGGTGCCGCTATTGTTATGGGTTCATTAAGTCCTAAAACTAGAAATGCGCAAGTGGCTCTTTATCAATCAGGAGACGTAGACTTTTTGGTAGCAACCGATGCAATTGGCATGGGTATTAATATGGATTTAGAAAATGTTTTTTTTTCAAACTTAAAGAAATTTGATGGAAAAAAATTAAGAAGACTTAATTCTTCAGAGATTGGTCAAATTGCAGGTAGAGCTGGGAGATATTTAAATGATGGAAGCTTTGGAATAACTGGTGACTGTAAAGATATTAGTTCTGAAGAGGTAGATTCACTTGAAAATCATAAATTTGAGGAAATTAAAACATTATTTTGGCGAAACTCTAATTTAAATTTTAATAACGCATTAAGTTTAATTAAATCGCTTCAAGAAAAACCTAATAGAGATTGGTTAAGAAAAATACATGAATGTGAAGATGAAAAAGTTTTGAAATATTTTTTAAAAGATATGAGCACACATAATATACAAAATAACAGAGAAACACTAGAGTTGCTTTGGGATTGTTCCCAAATCCCAGATTTTGTAAAAAAAACTTATGGAAACCATCTTGAGGTTGTTAGTAAAGTATTTAACTTTTTAAATGATAAAAAAGGCAAAATTACCAATGATTATATGAGGTTACAGCTAATGAAATTAGATAAATTAGAAGGAAATGTAGATTCTCTATCAAATAGAATTGCAAATGTTAGAACTTGGTCATATGTTTCAAATAAAATTAATTGGGTTGAAAATCAAAATTACTGGATTGAAAAAACAAAATTATTAGAAGATAGATTGTCTGACAGATTACATGAGGAGCTTACTAAAACGTTTATTGACAAAAGAGCAAGTATTTTAGCAAGAGGACTAAAACAAGATATGGATTTTAAAACTGAAATAATGGAAGACAATAAGGTAATAATTGATGACCAATTTATTGGTAAATTAAAAGGATTAAAATTTGAATTAGATTTAAAAGCTGGTGCGTTAGAAACAGATATAAAATCACTTAAAAAAGCAGCAAGACAAGTTGTGGGTCCAGAGCTTGAAAAAAGAATACAAACAATTATTGATACAGGATTACTAGAAATCAAAGATGATTTTAAAATTTATTGGAACAAATTTCCAATTGCCATGTTGTCAACAGGGAAAGATTATTTAAATCCCGAATTATTTCTAATGGTTGATGATATTTTGGAAAATAACTACAAACAAAAATTATCTGAATTTCTTAATAAATGGATTATCGAAAAAATTGGCATTGTATTAAAAAGTTTAATTGACTTAAAAAATCTACAAGAAAGCAACACATCAATAAAAGCTTTAGCTTACCAACTATATGAAAACAATGGTGTTATCAAAAGAGAGCAGGTTTCTGATTATCTAAAAAAGCTTGGACAAGATGAGAGAAAAATTTTAAGGGACCTCGGTGTAAAATTTGGAAGATATCATATTTTTCTTTTTAGATTATTAAAGCCAGAATCAGTTACTCTAAGAATTTTACTATGGAAAAACTTTCACCAAAAATATTTTAATTTGGCTCCGCCTACATTTGGCTTAAATTTTTTAGAAGGTAAAAATTTCAGTAATAAAAATTTTATGCTTCTGTGTGGATTTGAAAATTTTGACCAATATTTTGTACGAATAGATATTTTAGAAAGATTATTTGTATTAATCATTAATTCTAGTCCTGATAAAAAGAAAGAGATAAAACTCACGCCTGAAATGTTAAATTTACTTGGGTGTAGCAAAGATAATTTTAAAAAAATTATTCAAAAGATGAAATACAAAACATTTGAGAAAGAAAATGAAATTTATTTTCAATATAGCCCAATAAAAGAAAAAATTAAGAGAGAATTTAAAAAAATGGATTCAAAAAATAACCCATTTAAAATTTTAAAAAATTTAAACTTTAATTGATGATTAATTTTTTTAAAGACAAAGCTAAAGATAATAACGGTTTTTATATTAAAATTGCTTCCTTATTAATTCATGCAGCTAAAATAGATCAAATTTATACTGAAGAAGAAAAAGAAATAATAAAAAAAACCTTAATTAAATTAGGTGCTAAAATTTCAAATATTGATCTAATAATGTCTAATTCTACCATTAATGAACAAAATTCAAATCAAATATTAGATTTTACAAGAGAAGTTAAAAATGCTTCTGAATCTAATAAAATTCAAATTATTGAAGCATTATGGGAAATTATTTATTCAAATAAAGATGCTGATATATATGAGAAAAATCTAATGCGAAGATTGGCTGGTTTAATTTATATAGACAATAAATTAATGGTAACTATCAAAGAAAGAATTAAAAATAAAAATGACATACCTAGTAAACGATAAATGTATTAAATGTAAATTGATGGACTGTGTAGAAGTTTGTCCCGTTGATTGTTTTTATGAAGGAAACAATATGCTTGTAATTAAACCGGATGAGTGTATAGATTGTGGCGTTTGCGAGCCGGAATGCCCTGTTGATGCTATAGTTGCCGACACAGAATCTGGTAGTGAAAAATGGCTTGAAATGAATACAAAATATTCTGAAATTTGGCCAAATATTAGTGAAAAAAAAGATCCTCCTGCGGATCACGAAAAATATAAAAATGAAGAAAATAAGTTTGAAAAATATTTTAAAGAAAACATTTAAAAAACTTCCTTTAAAAAAAACTAAAAGTAAAGATAAGCCTAAGAGTAAGGTTATAAAAAAAAATGTGGTAACTAAAAAAGTTTCTAAAAATATCAAAATAAAAGTAAAAAAAAAATTAAAGTCTCCTATAAAAAATTCACCTAAAAAAGGAACTCCAGCAAAAGTAGAAATAAAAACAGATAATTTAAGAATATCAAAAAGTAATGAATTAAAACCTGAGATTAAAAAAGTAAAAAAACAAGAGACTGAAAAAAAAGAATATAAGGTTAAAGATTTTGTTGTTTACCCAAAACACGGGGTAGGCCAAATTACAGAATTCAAAAAAATAAATATCGGCGGTATTGACGTCGAGACATATATTCTTAAATTTGAAAAAGATAAAGCTAATGGTATGGTTCCTGTAAATAAACAATCTCATCTTAGACCCTTGGCTACTATCAACCAGGTTAACAAATGTATTTCTATATTAAAAAGTAAACCAAAAATTAAAAGATCTATGTGGAGTAGAAGAGCTCAAGAATATGAAGCTAAGATTTCTTCTGGAAAAATTTACGAATTAGCAGAAGTTGTCAGAGATTTAAACAAAGGCGATGATTTAATGGTTGATCAATCTTACAGTGAAAGACAACTTTTTGAAAAAGCTTATGAAAGAATTTTGTCAGAGTTTATAATAGTCATGGGATTATCTTTAGAAGATACACAAAAGAAACTAGACAAAGCACTAAAAAGAAATCTTCTAGAACAGCCAAAACCTTTGCCTGTTGAAAAATCTACTAAACCTGAAATATCAAACATAGAACCAACTACCGAAACTGAAGAGCAAATAGCAGAATAAAAAAACGCCTCTCACACAAATTGTAATGAGAAGCGTTTTTTAAGAAAGAATACTAAAACTATCTTCTTCTTTTAGCTTTCTTCTTTGCTTTTTTCTTAGTTTTCTTTGCAGCTTTTTTTCTTTTTTTAGCCATCTTTAGCTCCCTGTTTAATTTAAACGAATCAAAGTGATTCGTTATTAACTTATTTTTATTTTTTTATGTTAGCTATGTCAATTCTTTAATTAATCATAATTTTTTAATAATTTTTTTATATAATTTTTTTATATAATTTTTTTATTAGTGAATAAGTAAGAGTTTACGCGAATAATAATCTACTTTATAAATAGAAGTTAATAAAGTTTTTCAATCTCTATTTGGTATTTTTTTATTATTTTATATCTTTTTAATTTTAAAGTTGGTGTCATCATTTCATTTTCAATTGTAAATTGTTCATTAATGATAATAAATTTTTTTATTTTTTCTATTTTTGTTAAATTTTTATTTATATTATCAATTTCGTCTTGGATTTTTTCTTTTGTTATATTTTTTTGATCTGGAGATATGACAATTAAAGAAATTAAATATGGTTTGTTATCGCCATAAACTAACGCTTGTTCTATAAAATCTAGTTTTATTAAATGATTCTCTATTTTGACCGGTGAAATATTATCTCCCCCTGGAGTTATAATAATATCTTTTTTTCGGTCTGTTATCTTTAAAAAATTATTATCAAACTCTCCAATGTCACCTGTATATAACCAGCCATCTTTTAAGACTTTATTTGTTTCCTCTTCATTGTTCCAATAACCCAACATAACATTTTCACCTTTAATAAGTATTTCACCATCTTTTGCAATTTTTACCAAATTTCCACTAAATGGTGGCCCTACAGTTTCAACTCTTATGTCATGGATGGGATTACAACTAACAACTGGAGAAGTTTCGGTTAGACCATAACCTTGTAAGGTGGGCAATCCAACTGCATTCAAAAATAAACCAACTTCTTTATCTAGAGCTCCTCCTCCAGAGACAAAAGCTTTTAACCTACCTCCAAATTGTTTATTAATTTTTTTTCTTACTAATCTTTCACAAATAAAATTTGAAAAATTTTCCATCATAGATAAATTTTTTTTTAACAATTTTTTTTTCCCTAAAATAATTGTTTGTTCAAGTAGAATCTTTTTTATACCTGTTGCTTTATTAAATGTAGTAGTAATTTTATGATATAAGTTTTGATAAAATCTTGGAACTGCGGTCATAATTTCTGGACAACAATCATTCATATTTTTTACTAACTTCTCAATACTTTCTGCGTAGAATATTTTTGCTGCTACGGCTATTTGAACAAATTGCACTGTGTGTTCATATGAGTGAGATAATGGCAGCCATGTTAAAAATCTAGGTTTATTTGAAATTATTTTTTTTAATAACTCATATGAACCTTCGCAGTTATTTAATATTCCCCCATGACTTAAGATTACACCCTTTGGATTTCCCTGAGTTCCTGAAGTATAAATTATACATGCAATATCTTTTCTTTGAATCTTTAGAGTTAAAAAATCCTTAATTTCATAATTTTTACTTTTAAATATATCTTCTAAATTTAAATTATTATCGGTATTAAGATTATTAATAGAATCAAAAGTAATAACTTTTTTTATATAATTTTTTTTAGGAATTATATTTTTAATTTTTTCATATTGAATATTACTCGAAACTAAAACAATAGTAGGGGTGCAGTCATCAATTATATATTCATAATCTCTTTCCGTATATGTTGTGTATGCTGGGACTGTTATTCCTTCAGACAGCATTATAGAAAGATCAACTATCATCCATTCTGGTCTATTTTCAGAAATTAATAAACATCTGTCACCTTTTTTTATGTATCTCGAAATTTCCTTAGATAGTTTAATGATGTTAAGATAAACTTCTTCCCAAGAATAATTTTTTCTAGGCTCTTTTAGAGATTCTAAAAAAATATCATCTTTGTTTTGTTTTTGATATTGATAATAAAATATTTCTAATAAATTATTTATTTTATTTATTTCCATAAAATATTGGTGGGCGAAGAGAGAATCGAACTCTCACTTCTTACGAAACACGATTTTGAGTCGTGCGCGTCTACCAGTTCCGCCATTCGCCCTTAACTTTCCTTATTATTATTATAAAAATAAATAGTATAAGAACTTAAATTGTATTAAAACCTAAAAATGTTCAAAGAGTTATATCAAAAATCTTTAAAACTTGCTGGACACAAAAGTTCTAAGTTTTTTTTGGCTATTATGTCTTTTGCTGAAAGCTCTTTTTTCCCTATCCCACCTGACGTTATGATTGTACCAATGGTAATTGCAAAAAAAAATGACTTTATAAAAATATTTCTTATTGCGACGATTTTTTCTGCTCTAGGTGGTTTATTAGGTTACTTAATAGGAGCTTTTTTTTTAGATCTTGGTATGCATGTTGTAGAATTTTACAACTACCAAGATAAAGTAATTACCCTTAAAGATAATTTGTCAGAAGGCACTGGTAAGTTCATTTGGTTAGCAACATTATTTCTTGCTGGTTTTACTCCATTGCCATTTAAAGTTTTTACTATAACAAGCGGCATGATAGGTTTTAATCTGTTCATCTTCTTTTTTGTTTGTCTTACTTCTAGAGGCTTAAGGTTTTTTATTGTTGCTTACTTGTCGTATAAATTTGGAAATATAATTAATAAATTTATGAATGAGGATGCTTCAAGATGGTTTGGAATTATAGGTGTTTTAATCGTTGTTATTTTGGCAGTAATATATTTTATCATTAAATAATATGTCTCAAATTAAATACAAAACAGTTCTTAATTTAATACTACTATTTAGTATTTTTGCTCTATTTACAGCATACTTTATTCAGTATGTATTAAAGTACCAGCCCTGCAACTTATGTTTAGTTGAAAGAGTACCTTATATTATTTCAATAATAATTATTTTAATTTGTTTGTTCCTTAAGAAATTTGAAAGAATCTCTTTAATAATTTTAAGTTTAATTTTTTTTTCTTCAGCTTTAATAGCTTTTTACCATCTGAGCATAGAACAAGGATTTATTAAGGAATCCTTGGTTTGTGATTTAAACAATGAAAATAATGATCTATCAAAAGAAGCTCTTTTAAATCAACTAAAAAAAATGCCTGTGAGCTGCAAAGATGTAACTTTTAAAATTTTTGGTTTATCCCTTGCGACTTTTAATATTTTTATCTCTTTGATATTGAGTGCTATAACTACAAAACTTTTTTTAACTTATGAAAAAAACAAATAAAAATAAAGTAAAAGAATTTATTAGAGTTGATCATGCAGGTGAACGTGGTGCTATAAAAATTTATGAAGGACAACTATTAGCATTAAATACTTTTATAAAAGATGATGATTTAAAAAAAACGATTGAAGAAATGAAAGTTCATGAAAAAGAACACTGTGAATATTTTGAAAATGAAATCAAAGAAAGAAATATTGAACCCACTAAATTTTTACCTTTATGGGATATGCTTGGTGTAGGTTTGGGTTTTTTGTCAACAATATTGGGGAAAAAGGCTGCTATGCTTTGTACAGCCTCAGTTGAGGAAGTTATAGATGAACATTATTCAAATCAAATCAAACAGTTAGAGTCTGATGAAAAAAAATTAAAAGAAAAAATTATTAAATTCAGAGAAGATGAATTACACCACAAGGATATAGCCTACGAAGAAGGTGCAACAAAGAAAGGTATATATTCTATCTTAGATAAAATTATTAAAACTGGCTCTAAAATTGCAATTAATATATCTGAAAAAATATAATTAAGCCTCTAATTCCACATCCCAATACAGATAGTCCATCCAACTTTTATGAAGAAAATTTGGTGGAAAATTTTTACCATTTTTATGTAAATCTTCGGTAGATGGTTGGAAGGGTTCTTGATAAAGTTTCATTCCTGAGTGTTGAAGTAATCTACCTCCTTTTTTTACATTACAACTTGAACAAGCAGTTACAACGTTGTCCCAGTTTGTTTGCCCTCCTTTTGATCTTGGTAATAAATGATCAAACGTCAGTTCTTGGCCACTTCCACAGTATTGGCATGAAAATCTATCTCTTAAAAATACATTAAATCTAGTGAAGTTAGGATTGGATTGAGGGTTTATAAAACTTTTTAAAGCAATAACGCTTGGCAGTTTCATATTAAGTGATGGACTTCTTATTACTCTATCGTAATTACTGATTATTGTTACTTTCTCTAAAAATACAGATTTTACAGAATCTTGCCAACTCCAAAGTGATAATGGGTAATAGCTTAAAGGTCTATAATCAGCATTCAAAACTAAGGCAGGACACTTTTCTAAAGATAGATTCTGTTCAGCAAAAATCATAATTTGGATAACTCTAACTGAATTGAATTATTTTATCAATGAATAGAAAATACTTTTTTATTAAAGATTTATTTAATATTAAAATTATTTTTTATATAATTTAACCCCATACTTGATGCTTCGACAGGAATGTTGTGTTCGCAATTTTTTATCATAAAGGTTTCTACTTCAATATTATTTCTAATTAAAAAATCTTTAGCCTCTAATAAAAAAGTTGGTGAAACAATAGTGTCTAGATCTCCATGCAGTAAAAACATTTTTGTAGAAGAAGTTTTTCTTTTTACAAGATTTTTTTGATTTATTATTTTTCCAGAAAAACTAACTATACAATTATAGTTTTCGTTACTTGTTAATCCTAAATTTATAGCCATCATGGATCCTTGACTAAACCCTGACAAACAAATTTTTGAATTTGTAAGATTATATTGAAATTTTACTTCAGCTATAAATTGATGTAATTTTTCTTCAGCTTTTTGTGATTGTTCCAAGACATACTCTGGATCATCCTTGGTTAAATCAAACCATTGAAAACCACGGGGATTTACTGGACAATCTTCATTACCATTTGGACACAAAAAAATAGTATTAGGTAAAAATCTTTTCCAATTTAAAGTTAACATACTTATATCTTTACCGTCACCACCATATCCATGAAGTAAAATAACGGCATTATTGATTGAAATATTTTTTTTTGGTTTTATGATTGTTGTTGTAAGACAAAATACCATAGATAATTTATTAT
>CAJQSH010000023.1 GCA_905612505.1 uncultured Candidatus Pelagibacter sp.
TGTAGTATATAATATTGGTGGTGGCAGGTATTCTAATTGCTCAATAATAGAAGCTCTAGATTTAGTCGAAAATTATGCAAAAATTAAAATAAAAAGATATATTATTAAAAAAAATAGAACTGGAGATCATATTTGGTACATATCCAACCTTAACAAATTTAAAAAAGATTACCCAAACTGGAAACAGAAGTATAACACTAGTAAAATTATAAAAGAATTAATAACTTCGGTAAATAAAAATGCTATCAAATAAAGAAATTATTTGTCCCAATAATCTACTTGATGTGGCTCACAAAAAAAATATTGTTAAAGCAGTAATAGTAAATGCGGGCATGCCCTTACCTATGCTCTCAGCTCAAGATGCTGTAAATGAAAAATTAATTGAGCCTATTTTTATTGGAGATAAAAAAGAAATTCTTAAATCTGCGGAACAATTAAAATGGGATATATCAAATTTTGAAATTATTGATGAACCAGTTGAAAATAATACAGCTGCTATTGCGGCAAAACTGGCCAGTGAAGAGAAAGTTAAAATTATAGTTAAAGGTCATATTCACACAGATGTTTTAATGAAAGAAGTTTTAAAAAGAGATTACAATTTACTTGGTAAAACAAGGTTAAGTCACATATGGCATATGACTACTACTAAGGAGGATAAACCACTCATCATCACCGATGGTGCATTAAATGTTTTCCCTAATTTAAAAACCAAAATGCATATTTTAAAAAATGTAATTAATTTTTCACAACGTATTGGGATTGAAAAACCTAAAGTTGCTGTACTGTCTGCAACAGAAGAAGTTTTGGATAACATTCAAAGTTCTTTGGATGCAAAAGAAATAACAAAATTAGCCAAAGAAGAAAATTTAAATGCTGATGTTTTTGGACCGCTTGCTTTTGATAACAGTATTTCAAAAAAATCAGCTGCTATTAAGGGAATTAAAAATTCAGTTGCTGGTGAAGCTGATGTATTATTGGTTCCAAGTGTGGAAACTGGAAATGGTTTAGTTAAGATGATGATTTATTTTATGGGCGCTTGTGCAGCTGGTGTTGTTGTTGGTGGAAAGGTTCCCATAGTAATCACTAGTAGATCTGATGAAGCACAAGCAAGATTAGCCTCAATTGCTGCAGCAGTAGTTGCTTTGGATTAATTCTTCATTGAAATAATTTTATTTGTGCTTTAAATAAACATACAAAAATAATGACTATAACTTATTTAAAAAAATCACCTAAGACTTCGTCAACAGATGATTCAAAAACAACTGACATTGTTCAAGATTTATTAAAAAATATTGAAAATACAAAAGAACAAGGTTGCATAGATTTAACAAAAAAATTTGATAAGTATGATGGTGATATAGTTGTTTCTAAAGAAAGAATTGAAGAGATTAAAAAGACATTAGATCAAAAAACTAAAGATGATGTTAAATTTTCATATGACAGAGTTAGAAAATTTGCAGAAGCTCAACTAAAAAATTATGGCCAAGATTTTGAAGTAGAACTATCAAAAGGATTGTTTGCAGGTCAAAAATTAATACCCGTTAATACTGCGGGATGCTACGTTCCTGGAGGACGCTATGCTCACATTGCATCTGCTGTTATGAGTGTTACAACCGCCAAAGTAGCGGGAGTTAAAAATGTTATTGCTTGTAGCCCTCCTAAAGAAGGTGTCGGCGCGCACCCTACAATTATTTATACAGCAGATTTATGTGGTGCAGATGTAATATTAAATTTGGGTGGAGTTCCAGCTATTGCCACAATGACTAATGGGT
Organism: uncultured Candidatus Pelagibacter sp.; assembly: GCA_905612505.1. GTDB lineage: Bacteria > Pseudomonadota > Alphaproteobacteria > Pelagibacterales > Pelagibacteraceae > Pelagibacter. Next base: position 1,773 of record CAJQSH010000023.1, read on the forward strand.
TATTTAATAATCCTCCAGCAGATATGATAGTCGGCCCTGGTAACCAATTTGTTGCAGAAGCTAAAAGAATTTTATTTGGAAAAGTGGGTATTGATTTATTTGCAGGACCAACAGAAATTGCAATTATTGCAGATGCTAAAGCTGACCCAGAAATAGTTGCAGTTGATTTGGTTGGGCAAGCTGAACATGGGTATAATTCTCCCTGCTGGCTTTACACGACAAGTAAAGATCTTGCTGAAAAAGTTATGAAAAGAGTTCCAGAGTTAATTGCTGAATTACCTGAAGTTCCAAGAACTAGTGCTAATGCAGCATGGAGAGATTATGGTGAAGTTATTCTTTGTAACACAGATGAAGAAATGGCAACCATTAGTGATAAATATGCTCCAGAACACTTGGAAGTTCAAACTGAAAACTTAGAATGGTTTCATAAAAGATTAACTAATTATGGATCATTATTTATTGGTGAAGAAACAACCGTTGCTTATGGTGATAAGTGCTCAGGAACAAACCATATTTTACCCACTAAGGGTGCCGGAAGATATACAGGTGGATTATTTGTTGGCAAATTTATTAAAACTTTAAGTTTCCAAAGAATGACCAAAGAATCAACTGAATTAGTTGGTGCTGCTGCTGCAAGAATTTCTAGATACGAAGGTATGGAGGCTCACGCTAGAACTGGTGATGTTAGACTAAAGAAATACGGATACTCGAATTAGTTAACTTTCTAGCTTAAAAATTAAGCATAAGCCATTACTACAAAATCTTTTTTTTTGTAAGTTATTATCAAATATATGCCCATGATGTACTTCACAATTTGCACAGTGATATTCTATTCTTTTCATACCTAATTAATAATCAATTTTTGTTTTAAATGCACCAGGCATGACTCTATAAAAGATGGCCAGTCCTTTCCACTATCAAATTTTTCTTCTAATGTGTTTCATAAATCTAACAAATATTAAAAAAACTTAACCATTTCAATTAATACATAAAAAGCAATTATGCTCATAAATATAATTATAAACAGATTAATTCTTTTCCAAATCATCTCACTTTGAAGATATTTAGATAATAATTTTGAAAGATATCCTATTGCAAAAAAGAATAGAAAAGATGCTATAGAAGCTCCAAT
>CAJQSH010000024.1 GCA_905612505.1 uncultured Candidatus Pelagibacter sp.
TCTTTTATTATATTTGTCTGCATCAGTTTTTTACCTCTGATGAGTTCAATAAGTTTTAAAAAATTGAAATAATTCCAATTAAACTGACAAAAAAACATAATACAATAAATAAAGTAAAATTTTTCTTTTTATCTATTTTTTTATTTATCTTTATTGTGTTTAATAAGCTATTAATATTTACATTACTTGGGTTAAAGGAATATTTGGGTTGGTGTGGATTATCTTTTTTTCTATTTGAATCATGTTTTTTTTTTATAGTCAAATAGTCATTTTGCATAAATTAATTTAACCATTATTTCTTTCATGGCGCAATAAATGTTTTTATTAACTGGTAGAAATAAATCATATTAAATTGATTTAAAATTACTTTGTTTAAGGGGGTTTAAAATAATATTTGCTTCATACTTCTTGTTTTCTATTTCTATATATATGTTTCTATTTTGCAGCTCTTCATTAGATAAATCTGTATTAATATAGCCAAATGATAAATTTTTATTGTAATTAAAAGAATAGTTTCCAGAAGTTGTTCTGCCAATTATTTTATCATCTAAGTAAATTGGCTCTTCATGAAGTGTTAGAGGTTTTCCACATTTACTATTTTTTAGCACAAACATTGAAAATCTTTTTGTAATTTTTTTTTTTTTTATTTTTTCTAAAGCCTTTTTTCCAATAAAATTAATATTTTTTTTATAACTTATTGCAAAACTTAAACCTGCTTGAAATTGATTTTCTTCTGGTGAAATATCATGTCCCCAATGTAAAAATCCACTTTCCATTCTCATTGTATCTAATGCGTGCATCCCACAATGAGATAAATTAAATTTTTTACCCTTTTCTACTATTAATTTATAAATTTCTTTTGCATCATCAGATTTTATATAAAGTTCAAATCCAAGCTCTCCTACAAAAGAAAGTCTTTGTACCCAAATAATTTTGGAACTTATCTTTATATATTTACCAGTACCAAATTTAAAATTTTCATTAGAAAAATCATATTGAGAAATACTGGATATTAAATCTCTACTTTTGGGACCAAATAAACCCAAGCAAACAAGATCATCTGTAATATCTTTAAATTCTATTTTTTTAGATATTTCTTTGAGAATGTGACTTTTGTCGTGTGTTCTTACAGCTGAAGAGCTTATTACTCTAAAGTAATTCTTGTCTATACATATAACTGTTAGGTCAGTTTCAATTCCTCCTGCTTCATTTAACATTTGCGTATATGTTGATTTGCCCACTTCATGCTTAATGTTAGCCGTACATAATCTTTGCAACTCACTATGTGCTAGCTCTCCTTTTATTTCATATTTAGAAAATGAAGAGAGATCATAAAGTCCAATATTTTTTATTGTATTTTTTGTTTCAAATTCAACTGATGGGTACCAATTTTGGTAATTAAAACTATATTTATATTCTGCTTTTCCCCCGTTTAATGCAAACCACATAGGTCTTTCATATTCACCAGAAGCACCGAAGCATGCTCCTGCTTTTTTTAATTCTTCATGATATGGTAGTAATTTTTGGTTCCTAGAGGTTTTGTGTTGTTTGTATGGCCAATGCATACCATATAAATCACCTAAAGTTTCTGTAACTCGCTCCATTATAAATTTCTTGGATGAGTGAAATTTTTGAAATCTTTTTATATCTAGTGAAAATAAATCTTCATTCATATGTCCATTAATCATCCATTCAGCTGTTACTTTTCCAGCTCCTCCTGCACTTGCTATACCAATACTATTAAAACCACAGCATACATAAAGATTTTTAACTTCAGAAGTTTCTCCTAAAAGGTATTGTGTGTCAGGAGTAAAAGATTCTGGTCCAGAAAAAAATTTTCTAATCCCCGCATTTGCTAACATTGGCAACCTATAAAATGATTTTTCTAAAAAAGGTTCAAAATGATCAAAATCATCTGGGAACTCACCAAAGGAAAAGTCCTTGGGAACTAATCCTTTTTCTTTAAAAGCAGGTTTTGCGTTAGGTTCAAAAATTCCTACTAACATTTTTCCAGCATCTTCTTTTAAGTAAAGACATGAGTTATAATCTCTTAAAACTGGAAGATTTTTTGGTAAATTGTTCATTGGCTCTGTTATTACATAAAAATGTTCATTAGGATAAAGTGGAACACTCACTCCTATATCCTCACCTATTTGTCTTGACCACATTCCAGTTGCTAGAACAACATATTCACAATCAATTTTTCCAAATTTTGTTTGAACACCAATTATATTTTTATTTCTAACAAGAATTTTTTCTACTGGTGTTTTTTCAAAAATCTGTGCACCCTGCATTTTAGCTGATTTTGCAAGAACATTTGTAACTCCAACTGGATCTGCTTGTCCATCTTCGGGCATATAAACACCCCCCAGAATATCTTCATCATTAATTACTGGATAGAGATTTTTGATTTGTTTTTTATTTAAAATTTCTACATTAACATCAAAAAGTTTTGCTGCTGTTGCTTGTCTTAATAATTCTTGTAATCTTTCTTTTGAGCTAGCAATTGTGATAGCACCATTTTGTTTTAATCCTGTTGATAGACTTGTTTTTTTTTCTAGTTCTTTATATAAATTTAATGAATATTTTCTAAGTTTAGTAATAGTAGATGAAGCTCCAAGTTGACCCACAAGACCCGCGGCGTGCCAAGTGGTTCCTGATGTTAGTTGATCGCGCTCTAACAAAATTGTATCTTTCCATCCTAGTTTAGCCAAATGATATGCTACAGAGCAACCTGCTACCCCACCTCCAATTACAACTACTTTTGAATTTTTTGGAAGGTTTTTATTCATAGATTTAATAATAACACTGTGAAAAAAACTAACAATATTTTAATAATTTTATCAAAATAAAGAATTATTTGGATAATTAAAAATATTGATTTTCTTTTATTATCAATTCCTACTATATAATGTTTTAATTACTTTTATGAAAATATTTATAACTGGATCATCAGGATTTATAGGATTTCATTTATCAAAAAAATTATTGGATAAAGGTCATGCTGTTTATGGATTTGACTCTATGAACAGTTACTATGATATTAAATTAAAAAAGAATCGTAACGAACTTCTAAAAAAATATAAAAAATTTTTTTTTACAAAGGGTAATCTTGAAAACCAAAAAATTCTAAGTAAATCAATTATAAAATTTAAACCCAAAATAATAATTCATTTAGCAGCACAAGCAGGAGTGCGTTATAGTATTGAAAAACCTAGAGTCTATTTAGACTCTAATATTATTGGAACTTACAATATTATTGAACTTGCAAAAAAAATTAATATTAAACATTTGTTAATTGCTTCGAGTTCTTCTGTTTATGGCGCGAATAAAAAATCTCCCTTTAAAGAAATAGATAAAACTGAAACACAACTAAGTATTTATGCTGCAACTAAAAAATCAACTGAAAGTATTGCTCATTCTTACTCAAATATTTGGAAAATACCCACTACAGTATTAAGATTTTTTACCGTTTATGGTCCTTGGGGAAGACCTGATATGGCTTTATTTAAATTTACCAAAGGGATAATTAATAAAAAAAAGATAGACATTTATAATCAAGGTAAAATGTATCGTGACTTCACATATATAGATGACATCGTAGATAGTGTTTGTTCTTTAATCAATAAAGAACCTAATCTAAAAGAATTAGGTAAAATTAAAAATGATAGTTTGTCGCCTGTTGCCCCCTTTAGAATTGTAAATATTGGGAATACTAAAAAAGTTTATCTTTTAAATTTTATTAGCACATTGGAAAAAGAACTCGGAATTAAAGCTATAAGAAACTATATGCCAATGCAAAAAGGTGATGTCAAAACAACTTTATCGGACACTACATTGTTAAAAAAACTAACAGGATATAAACCTAAAACAAACTACAAAACTGGGATTAAAAAATTTTTAAAGTGGTATTTAAAATATTATAATTAAAAAATTTTAGTTGGATCTAAAAATTCATGTCCAAAAACATCAGCTACAGCTTTATATGTAACTTGACCCTTGTATACATTCAGACCAGCTAAAAAGTTTTTATTTTCCCCTAAAACTTTTTCATAACCTTCGTTTGCAAGTTTAACTAAGTAAGGAAGTGTTGCACTATTCAATGCAATAGTTGAAGTTCTTGGAACTCCGCCTGGCATATTAGCTACACAGTAATGAATAACATCATCTACTATATAAGTGGGGTCTCCATGAGTTGTTGGCTTACTAGTTTCAACGCAACCTCCTTGGTCAATTGCAACATCAACAATTACCGATCCTCTTTTCATTAATTTTAACATTGGTTTAGTAATTAATTTTGGAGCTTCTGCACCTGGAATTAAAACACCACCAATTAAAAGGTCTGCTTCAGCTACCAATTTATTTAAATCTATTTTATCACTTTGTTCAGGAATAATTTTATCACCAAACATTTCAACCAATTGTTTTAATCTTGTTTCTGATTTATCAACGATATGAACTTTAGCACCCATACCGGTTGCAATCACTGCAGCGTTTTCTCCAACAACGCCACCACCTAAAATAACAACCGTACCCCCCTCAACCCCAGGAGCGCCGCCCAGTAAAAGACCTCTACCCTTTTGGTTTTTTTCTAAACAATGTGCTCCAGCTTGAACAGACATTCGCCCCGCAACTGCACTCATAGGTGCTAGAAGTGGTAATCTTCCATTATTATCTGTTACTGTTTCATAAGCAATACAAACACCTTTAGATTTAATTAAGCCCTCTGTTAACTCTTTAGCAGCTGCTAAATGTAGGTAGGTATAAATAATCTGATTTTCTCTAATCATTTTAACCTCACCTGACTGTGGCTCTTTTACTTTAACAATAATATCTGCGTCGTTAAAAATATCTTCAGCTTTATCAATTATTTTTCCACCAACACTTGTATATTGATCGTTTTCAAAACCAGCTTCAAAACCACCATTGTTTTCAACTAGGACTTCATGTCCCTCTGATATTAAAGTTTTAACGCTATCGGGTGTCAGTCCAATACGATATTCTTGTGGCTTAATTTCTTTAGGAACTCCAATTTTCATAATTTACCTATTCTAATTTATTGGTTTGTGACTTGTTTATGTATAGTTTTTTTTATTTTTTTTGATAGTTAGTAATACCTGTTCTTAACTTATCAATAATCTCATCAATATGTTTTTCTTCACAGATAAATTGAGGAGCAATAATTAAACAGTCCCCTGTTGCCTTAAAGTTAACACCAGCTTCATAACAGGCTTTAAAACATTCAAATCCAGCTTTACCTGATTTTGTGTTTAACTTCATATCAATTCCACCCATCATTCCGTAACCTCTAATATTATCAACAGATTCTAAATCTTGAAGAGAAAATAAACCTTTTTGGAAATAAGGAGCTAAATTTTTTGCTCTATTAAAAATATCATCTTTTTCAAAAATATCTTGAACTGCTAATGCAGCAGCAACTGCTACTGGAATTCCTGAATAAGTATAACCATGAAATAATTCAACTGTACCTGTTGGTGACGCATCCATTACTGCATCATAAATATAGTCGTTACAAGCAACAACGCCCATAGGCACAACTCCATTAGTTGTGGCTTTTGCCATTGTCATAATATCTGGAGTTACTCCAAATTCATCTGCTCCAAATTTAGAACCAGTTCTTCCCCAGCCCGTTATCACTTCATCAAAAATTAAAAGTATTCCATGCTTGTCACAGATTTCTCTAAGTTTTTGCAAATATCCTTTTGGTGGAACTAATGTTCCAGTTGATCCTGCAATTGGCTCAACGATACAAGCGGCGATATTTTCACCACCGAAGTTTGCACAAATAGTTTCTAGATCGTTTGCTAAGTAATCTCCCGTTTCAGGCTGACCACTAATAAATTTATGCTCTGGTAAATGAGTGTGTCTGATGTGTTGAACACCAGGCATCAGAACACTTGCAAATGTTTTGATATTATTAACCATTCCACCAACAGAAATACATCCAATATTCATTCCATGATAACCACGTTCACGTCCTACAAATCTAAATCTTTCTGCATGACCTTTTGCCCTATGATATGCAACAGCAATTTTAATTGCAGTCTCTACTGCTGTAGATCCACAAATTGTAAAAAACATTTTGTTTAAATCCCCCGGTGTATGTTTTGAAATTTTTGTAGCAAGTTCAAACGAACCACCAAAGCCTTGCTGAAATGGTTGAGCATAATCTAATGTTTCTAATTGTTTAGTTACAGCCTCAGTAATTTCTCTTCTTCCGTGTCCAAGTGGATTACAAAATAGACCTGAGCTCGCATCTATTTGTGTTTTTCCATGGTGAGTTTTTAAATAAACTCCCTTAGCTTCTGTAATTAATCTTGGGTTTGCTTTAAAATCTTTATTAGATGTAAAAGGCATCCAGTGTTCATTTAATGAATTAGGTACTGAATTTCTATTTTCTGAGCTCATAAATTTTTTAATTTAATTTTTTTTAAATTCTTAGACTAAATTAATATCTTTGCCAGAGTTATTTTTATTACGTAACACAACTTTTAGTACTACAACCTGAAAGTGTATAATAGTTTTTTGTTTTACATCTCTCTAAAATTGAACTTAAATACTTATAATTAATTAATTAATCAGAGAGGGAATAAATGAAAAAAATATTAAGTTTTATTCTTGGAGCTGTTGTTGCTTTAAACCTATCGATCTCAGTTGCAAACGCTGCAGCTAAAGAAGTTAGAATTGCATTCTTTTTAGAATGGCCAACACCAAACCAAGAAGACAAAGTAAAAAAATTGTTTGATAAAGCTTTAGGTGTCCCAGTAAAATGGACAAACTTTTCAAACGGTGGAGCAATGACTGATGCTATGCTAGCAGGAGATATAGACATCTCTTACTCGCAAGGTTTAGTGCCATTTATTAATGCTGTTAAATCTAAAGCACCTTTGAAACTTGTAGACGTTGCTATGGAATACGGAATGGGTGGAACAACTTGTGTTACATCTAAAGCTTCTGGTATTACAAAAGCTAACGCTTCTGAATTAGAAGGTAAAAAAGTTGCAGTTCCACTAGGAACTATGGCTGAGTATGTTTTTGATGAAAGCATGAAAGTTGTTGGTGCTAATAAAAGCAAAATGACTATTATTCAAATGGATCCTGAAGAAGGTGCTGCAGCAATAGTTGCAGGTGATGTTGTTATGGCATGTCTATTTGGTGGTAACTCTATTAAAGCAGCTTTAACTGTTGGTACAAGGTTATTAACAGTTCAAGAAGCTCGTGATGCAGGTATCAAAGGTATCGATATTACATCTGTTACTGATAAATTTATGAAAGAAAACCCAGGAATGCTGAAAACTTTCATAGAAGTAACTCATGAAGCTAATGCTAGATATGCAGCAGGTAAAAGCGATTTGAATGTAATCGCTAAGGATGCTGAAATGTCTGTTGGAGATATGAAGGAAACTTTAGGTGGATTTGTATTCTTGAATGCTGCAGATACTAAAAAATCTATGGAATCAGGTGGTAATCTTGATGGTTTCTTAAAAGGAATGGGTACTCCTAACGGAGCAGTAGATACAAGTTTTTTACCTCTATAATTTAGAGAGTAAGATAAAATTAGATAGGCGCCAGTTTAATAAATTGGTGCCTATTTTTTTAAAAAAAATTTTAATATAAAGTTATTTCTATGAGTGATTTAATTTCTCAAAATTTAAACATGATTTTTAAAACTCCTAAAGGAGAAACAATTCATGCATTAAAGGACTTAAATTTTACACTTAAAAAAGGAGAACTTTTAACTGTCCTTGGACCTTCAGGATGTGGAAAAACAACTTTACTAAATATTACTGCTGGCTTTCTTAGGCCAACCTCAGGTTCAATTATTCTTAATGGAAACGAAATTAATGGCCCCGGTGTTGAAAGAGGAATGGTATTTCAACAAGGTGCTTTGTTTGAGTGGTTAACAGTTACTGAAAATGTAGACTTTGGTTTAAGAATGAAAAAAGAAGATCCGGTAAAAACTGCAAAAAAAGTTGAAGAATGGTTAGATATAGTTGGTTTACAAGGTTTTGGAGATACACCAACTTACCAATTATCAGGTGGAATGCAGCAAAGAGTTGCTCTTGCAAGATGTTTAATTAATGATCCAGATTTAATTTTAATGGATGAGCCTTTGGGTGCACTAGATGCATTAACAAGAGAGAAAATGCAGTCATTGGTTTTAAAGATTTGGAAAGAAACAGGAAAAACAATTATTTTAATTACTCACTCTGTTGAAGAAGCACTTTTACTAGGTGAAAGATTATACGTAATGGCACCAAGACCGGGTCGTATACATAAAGAGTATAACCTTCCATTTGCTTCAATGGGTATCGATGGTGACCTAAGAGAAATAAAAAAAACTAAGGATTTTGGAGTTAAAAGAGAAGAAATTTTAACTATGATTTGGGACATGGAGGAAGAAATAATGGGTAAAGATATTTAATATGATAACTGGAATTACAACATTTTTAATTATTTTTGCTGTTGTGGGAGCTATTCTTTATGGAAGAAAATTAGCAAAAAATGAAAAACTAGATGCTGTTTTTGGAAATCCTGAAAGAGCCAAAGGTGGAGCTCATTGGATTATTGTTGGAACTAGTTTTTTATTACTAACATGGCTTTATTATTCGTGGGATCTTGCAAAATCTTTTTATCCACAATCCGCTAATGAACTTTGCCAAGTTGCAAAAGTTAACGATTCGTTACTTTCATTAAAGTATTTATTTCCCATTGTAGAAAGAGAATTTAAGAGCACTTCTATTATCAAGAATGAAAATAGAAATATAGAAAAGTTAGCTAATGAAATTAAAAATTCGCCCAATGTGAAAGATCAAGATAAAAATAAACTCTTAATTTTTATTGAAAAAACTAAAAAAACAATTCCACTACTAACTAATGAAAAACTTTTAGAGAATGAAACTAAAAATAAGATTAGAGAATTAACCAATAGAATCACTTGGTTAACAGAAGATTTTCAAAAAATAGATTATCCACCAATAAAAAGTATTGAAGAAGAAAATAAAAGAATTGAAGCTTTAAAGATACAAGGAGGATGGGGATCATCTGGAACTGCAGTAGAAAATACAATAGAAATTCCAACCATTCCTGAAACAAAAAAAGGATTAAAATTTGATGCAGCGGCAAAAGACTTAACACTTATTAGTGAAGATTTCTTTAAATTAAGAAATCATAACTCTCAATACAAAGTTTTGATTAAAGAAATCAAAGATGATATTAAAAAGTATAGATCTGAACTAGGTGAGTCAGAAGAAGTGGCTTCAGCTTTAGCCAAAGATGTTCTTAAAATTGCAAGAAGAATTGAATATGGAAGTATTTTTCCACCTAACACTCTGGATGCTATGGAACAATCAATTGTAGAATTTGACCAAGTTCAAAAAAAAGAACAAGGAAGTTTAAGATTAGTTGATATTTTTTTATTTCCTTCTGGAACAATAATTTCAAGTGGTCCTAATTGTTCTGAACAAGGTTCAGGTAGATGGCTACCTAAACCTTCAGACACTTTAAAAAAATTTGCTCTTATATTAAAACCAAGCGTTGGATTTAAAAATATTCCACTGATTTGGTATGAAATGATGGATGTGAGTAAAATTGTTGGCTTTATTATGCCAGATTGGCTTGCTGATATTATACCTGGCAAATACCCGGTTCATAGTGCTGATGGAACAGTTAAACCAAACTTTAAGAGCAAGGTTTTAAATGTTGTCACTGGTGAATTTAAATTATTTAAAATACCTGTCCCAATGGGTCACATATGGGACTCTTTTTTAAGAGTATTTTTGGGATTAACTCTTGGAATAATATTTGGAGTACCTCTTGGCTTATTTATGGGTTTAAATCGATTTGCAAAAGGATTTTTTGATCCATTAATTGAATTATATAGACCTGTACCACCACTTGCTTGGGCACCGTTAGTAATTACTGTATTTGGAATTGATAACATTGGAAAAGTATTTTTACTATTTATGGTTTCTTTTTCAATTATGATCATCTCAGCTAGAGCTGGTGCTTCTGGGACTCAATTGTCTAAAATTCACGCATCGCATTCTCTCGGTGCTTCGAAATGGCAGATATTAAGATATGTAATTTTTCCAAACTCTTTACCAGAAATTCTAACAGGAGTAAGGGTTGCTGTTGGAATGTGTTGGGGAACTTTGGTTGCAGCAGAATTTTTAGCTGGAACAACAGGTATTGGTTTTGTTGAAAATGTTGCTAAGAAATATTTTCAATATGAGGTTATTTGGATAACTATTTTCGTAATGGGGATGCTTGGTCTTTTATTTGATGTTGTTCTAAGAAAAATTATTGAAAAAACTATTCCATGGCATGGAAAAGGTTAAGATGAAACAAGATTTTTTAAAAAAAAAAATCATAAAAATATTTAAACTTCTAAAATTAAGTAATAAACATTCTTTAATTTGTGCTAACGCATTAATTAATGCAGAATTAGTTGGCGCTCCTTCCCATGGTTTATCTAGATTAAAAATGTACTGTGATAGAATTAAAAAAAAAGTAATCAATCCAATAGCTAAAATAAAAGTTAAAAAAATTTCCCAATCAATTGCCCATGTTGATGGAAACAATAGTATTGGTTTTGTTGCGGCAGATATTGCTATTAAAACGGCAATAAGTAATGCTAAAAAAACTGGTATTGGTTTGGTTGCTGTTAAAAATAGTGGTCATTATGGTTTATCCGGCTATTACGCTGAACAAGCTGTTAAAAAAAACTTAATATGTATGGTTTTTACTAATGCACCTCCTGCAATTGCTCCTCATGGAGCATTAAAAAGTTTATTTGGAACAAATCCAATTTGTTTTGGCACACCAACAGGATCTAAGGTTCCATTTATTTTAGACACATCAATATCAATGATTAATAGAGGAAAGATTAGAGTTGCAGCAAGAGAAGGAGGAAAAATTCCAGAAGGTGTTGCACTAGATAAGCTAGGAAAACCAACAACGGATCCAAAAAAAGCTTTAGAAGGTGTTCAACTACCTATAGCTGGATTTAGAGGTTCTGGATTAGCTTGGATGGTTGATATTTTAAGTGGTGTTTTAACAGGTGGTAATCATGCTGGTCGTGTTAAAGATCCATTTACAGATTTTAGTGGTCCTCAAAATATTGGTCATTTATTTTTTGTAATGAAGCCTAATTTATTTGTGGGTAATTCTTTTAATAAAAGAATAAAAGATAATATTAAAACAATTAAAAAACTACCTAAAATTAAAGGGGTTAAAGAAATTTTGTATCCTGGCCAAAATAAATTTAATAGATTTAAAAATAACCAAAAAAAAGAAATTAGCATTTCAAAAACTGTTTTAAAAGATTTGGAATTTCTAGAAAATATTTAGTTAACGAATAGTTCTAGCAAACTTAATAAGATCATTAACAAGAAGATTTGGTTCTTCTAGGGCAGCGAAGTGTCCTCCACGTGGCATTTCTGTCCATTGAATAATATTAAAAATTCTATCAACATAAGAACGTGGTGGCCATTCAGACATTTCTGCAGGAAAAACTGCTGCAGCAGTTGGAATTTCTATTTTTTTAAAATCATTTGGAAAAAAGCGTCCACCCTCTTCTCTTCTTCCATAATAAATCCATGAAGCTGTATTAAAAGTTTTTGTAACTATATAAATCATAATATTAGCTAATAAAATGTCTTTCGAATAAACGCTTTCAATCTTATTGTCTTTTAAATCTGACCAAGAATACATTTTTTCAATAATCCATGCAGCAATTCCAACTGGACTATCCATCATTCCATAACTTAATGTTTGTGGTTTAGTTGCTTGTTGAGTTCTGTAGCCATTTTGCATAATTTGATCTTTATCAAATTTATCTTGCCAGTACTGTTCCTCTTTTGATTGAGGGCCATTTGGATGACGCATTGTTAAACAATTAATATGTATTGCTTTACAAAATTTTGAATGGTCGTAACCAATCCAGTTTGCGATGGTTGCACCCCAATCGCCGCCCTGAACTAAATAATTTTTATAGTTAAGTTTTTTTGTCATTAATTTATTAAAAGTACCTGCAATTTTTCTTGGTCCTATTGGTCTTGATGGTTTTCCAGAAAATCCAAAACCTGGTAATGAAGGTACCACAACATCAAAAGCATCTTCTTCTTTTCCACCAAATTTTTCTGGGTGAGTCAATTTTTCTATTATGTGTAAAAATTCAATTATTGAACCTGGCCATCCATGTAAAAGAAGTAATGGCGTTGGATTAGACCCACTTCCCTTTTCATG
>CAJQSH010000025.1 GCA_905612505.1 uncultured Candidatus Pelagibacter sp.
TTTTCATTAACTGGAAAGCGAGGCAGTTCGTATTGATCTTTATTAATATCTATTAAACCGGAATGTTGTCCAAATGAAAATTTAAAATTTTTAGAAATATAATTTTTTATATACTCACTATATTCGCCAAAAGGATATGAAAAAAAAATAGGATTATAACCAAGTTTATTAATAAAAATTTTACTTGCTTTATTAATATCGTTTATAAAATCTACTTTTTTTAAGTTAACTAAGTAATCATGGGCATGAGAGTGGTTTCCAATATATACGGTTGGTTCTTTTTCTATTTGTTTTATTTGTTTCCAGCTCATATATCCATTTTTACCAACAGCTTCTGTAGAGACAAAAAGAATAAAAGGAATTTGATTATTTTTTAAAAACGGCCATGCGACATCATAAAATGATGAAAAAGCATCATCAATAGTTAGAAGGATTTTTTTTTTATTTTTTGGTGTATTAAAATTTTTATCCAAGTCACCGGGATTATAAAAATCAAAATCTAAATCTTTAATAATTTTAATTTGTTCTTTAAAAATATGCATCTGGATGTTAGTTGAGGGATACTTTTTCTCATCAAATCTGTGATACATTAGGGCAAGGATACCCAAATCATCAGAATAATATTTGCTATTATTTTCATCTGCTTTAGAGTTTGCACTAAATAAGATTATAATTATGAGTAGTTTAATTGTAGATGCGGCTAGCGATAAGATTTTTTTAACACTCATAGTAGATAGAAATATTTATAGTTGTAGTCATGAAAATAGTAAAATTAATTTTGAAAAATTAATTATTTTAATTAATGTGTTTTTAGAAAATAACAAGAGTTCTTTTGACAAAATAAATAGTATTTATGTCAACAGAGGCCCGGGAAGCTTTGCTGGTATAAGAAATTCACTAGCAACTATTAAAGCTTTATTTTTGACTAAAAAAATAGACTATTATTGTTTTAGCTTATCAGATTTTGATAAATTGGACAAAATTAAGTATGCAGATGTCCCCTATTTGTGTGATAAATTTAAAATTAAAAAAAATTTGATTAATCCTATTTATTTAAGTTAAAATTAAATATGTCAGAAAATATTGAACAAAAGTGTTTAGCCAAGGGTGTTAAACTTACAGATCAAAGAAAGATTATTGCAAAAGTTATGTCAGAATCCAATGATCATCCTGACGTAGATGAACTTTATAAAAGGGTATCAAAAATCGATTCGAAAATAAGCATTGCAACAGTTTACAGAACGGTAAAACTGTTTGAAGAGTCTGGAATTTTAGCAAAACATGAATTTAAAGGAGGTAAGGCACGGTATGAAGAACTTAACGAAGGCCATCATGACCACTTAATAGATATTAAATCTGGAGAGATAATTGAATTTGTAGATGAAGAAATTGAAAAATTACAAAAAAAAGTTGCTGAAAAATATGGTTATCACTTAGTAGATCATAAGTTAGAGCTGTATGGTGTTAAAAAAAAAAACTAACATTATGATAAAAAAAATATTTATTAAAACATTTGGATGTCAAATGAATGAATATGATTCAAAGCGCATCCTAGACACTGTCAGAAAGATTGGTTTTGAAAAAACAGAGAAATATGAAGATGCTAATTGCTACCTTCTAAACACATGCCACATAAGAGATAAAGCAAAAGAAAAAGTTTATCATGAAATAGGAAGAGTAAAGAAATTTTTTAGATTTAAAAAAAAACCGATTATTATTGTGGCAGGGTGTGTTGCTCAAGCAGAAAATAGAGAGATGCTAAAACGTGAACCTTATATAGATATAGTGATAGGACCTCAAGCATACCACAAAATTAATGATACTATTTTAAATTATTCTAAGAATAAAAAAAAAGAAGAAGAAACAGATTTTGATACTATTTCAAAGTTTAATTATCTGAGTAAAATTAAAAATAAAGATAGCAAAGTATCATCATTTTTAACAATTCAAGAAGGCTGCGATAAGTTTTGTCATTTTTGTGTTGTTCCTTATACGCGCGGACCTGAATATTCTAGACCATTTAGTCAAATTATAAATGAGGTGAAAGAGTTAATTCAAAGTGGTACAAAGGAAATAATTCTTTTGGGGCAAAATGTTAATGCATACAGTTACAAAGAACAAAATAAAGAATTTAGATTGTCGGATCTAATACTCGAATTAGAGAAATTTACAGGGTTAGAAAGAATTAGATATACCACCTCACACCCCAGAGATATGACTGAGGATTTAATAAATGTTTATAAAAAAAGTAAAAAATTAATGCCACTTGTTCATTTACCAGTACAAAGTGGATCTAATAAAATTTTACAACTGATGAATCGAAAGCATACCATTGAAGAATATTTAAAGATTTGTAAAAAATTAAAAAATATTAATCCTAGTATAGAATTTTCTAGTGACTTTATAATTGGTTATCCACAAGAAGAAGAAGAAGATTTTAAAGATACTTTAAGATTGATAAAAAGTATTAAATTTATAAATTCATACTCATTTATTTTTAGTCCTAGACCAGGAACAATGGCTGCTGACTTGAATTTAGTTGATAAAAAAAAATCTCAAGAAAGATTAGAAATCATTCAAAAACAACTGTTCAAAAATCAAATTAATAAAAACAAATCTCTAGAAAAAAAAATTATAAATGTTTTAATTGAGAATAAAATGAAAGATGAAATAAAATTATTTGGTAGAACAGAGCATATGACGCCAGTAATAATTGATGGTAATATTGAAAATATTGGAAAAATTGTACCAGTAGAAATAAGCGGTAGCAGCCAAACAAGTTTATTTGGAAAAATAAAACAAGATTATAACCAAAAAGTAGCTTAAAAATTGAGCAACACACAATCAAAAAAAATTAATGCAACTTTAAAATTTGTTTATTCTGGCAATAATTCATTAAGTGTAATTTTCCATGACAATGATTTGCTTATGGGAATAGTCGGCGAATTTAATGAAAATTTAAAAGAACTAGAAAAAATTACTAAAACTAATTTATATTCTAGAGGAAATTCAATTTTAATAAAAGCAAGTCCAGAAAAAAATGAAACTACCAAAAATGCTATTAAATTTTTGGCGGATCAATTTATTAATAATGGTAGTATCGAAAAAAAAGATATAATTTCATCTATAGATAAATTTATGATTGAAGAAAAAGTAAAAAATAAAAATCAAAATATTTCTGATATTATTAAAACGCCCAAAAAATTTGTCATACCAAGATCTGAAAAACAAAAAGAATATGTAAGAGCATTAAGACAAAGTGATATTGTCATTTCAGCAGGCCCAGCAGGAACCGGCAAAACATTTTTAGCAGTTGCCGTAGGTCTTACGATGTTACTAGACAAAAAAATAGAAAGAATTATTTTATCAAGACCAGCCGTTGAAGCTGGAGAGAGACTAGGTTTTTTACCAGGTGACATGAAGGAAAAAGTTGATCCATATTTAAGACCTTTATATGACTCGCTGTATGATCTTTTTGATTTTGAAAAGATCCAAAGAATGATAGAGATTGGTGATATCGAGATTGCACCCCTAGCTTTTATGAGGGGCCGAACATTAAAAAATTCTTTTGCAATTTTAGATGAAGCACAAAATGCAACAGACACACAGATAAAAATGTTTTTAACTCGTATTGGTGAGAATTCAAAAATAGTAATTAATGGTGACCCATCTCAAGTAGACCTTCCAAATAAAAGCATTTCTGGATTAAATAGAGCAAAAAAATTATTAGGTAATTTAAATGAGATTTCTGTTGTTGATTTTGATCATTCTGATGTAGTAAGACACTCTTTAGTTTCTAAGATTGTAAAGGCTTATTCAGAAAAAGATAATGATTAGCATTGATATTATTTCAGATAATAGTCATTGGAATAAAAAAATTAAAAAAA
>CAJQSH010000026.1 GCA_905612505.1 uncultured Candidatus Pelagibacter sp.
ACGGTCATTTAGCAAACGACTGGTTTCAGCCTCTCACCCACTCTTCCACTTGATAAGGATATAGCCGATTGTATTGAATTTTCAATATTTTTAAAGTAATTGTTAATTATTATAATGAAAAATAAGTATTCAATATTCTCTTTAATTAAAAATGCTTTTTCTTACCATGAAAATTGGCAAAAAGCTTGGAAAGACCCTGCACCAAAAGAAGAGTATGACGCTGTAATAATTGGTGGTGGTGGTCATGGATTATCTACGGCTTATTATTTGGCAAAAAAACACAATATGAAAAATATTGCTGTTGTTGAAAAAGGTTGGATTGGTGGGGGTAATACTGGAAGAAATACTACAATCATAAGATCAAACTATTTGTGGGATGCTAGCGCAGGGCTATATGATCATGCTTTAAAATTATGGGAAGGATTATCCCAAGAAATTAATTATAATGTAATGTTTAGTCAAAGAGGAGTTATGAATTTAGCTCATAACCTTCAAGATGTAAGAGATTTGAAAAGAAGAACTCATGCAAATAGATTAAATGGAATTGATGCATATTATTTAAGCACTGAAGAAGTTAAAAAATTTTGTCCAATTATCAATACTTCACCTGATATTCGCTATCCTGTTCTTGGTGGGACTTTGCAAAAAAGGGCTGGAACAGCACGTCATGATGCAGTTGCATGGGGTTACGCGCGTGGAGCAGATGAAATGGGTGTTGATATAATTCAGAATTGTGAAGTTAAAGGCATTAAACGAAATGGTGATGTAATTGAAGGATTAGAAACCAGCAAAGGATTAATTAAAACTAAAAAAGTTGGAGTTGTTGCTGCAGGTCATTCAAGTGTACTTGCTAACATGGCTGGCTTAAGATTGCCTTTAGAAAGTAAACCACTTCAAGCCTTAGTTTCAGAACCAATTAAACCTATCATAGACACTGTTGTTATGTCTAATGCCGTTCATGCTTATGTTAGTCAGTCTGACAAAGGAGAACTTGTAATTGGAGCTGGTACAGATGATTATGTTTCATATTCACAAAAAGGTAGTCATCAAATTGTTGAGAGTACTTTAAATGCAATTATAGAATTATATCCAATTTTCAGCAGAATGAAAATGCTTAGACAATGGGGTGGTATTGTAGACATTTGTCCAGATGCAAGTCCAATAATTAGCAAAACTACTATAAAAGGTTTGTACTTTAATTGCGGTTGGGGAACTGGTGGTTTTAAGGCTACACCTGGTTCGGGAGATTTATTTGCTCACACAATTGCAAATGATGAACCACACAAACTTAATGCAGCTTTCAACTTAAATAGATTTGTTAGTGGTGATCTTGTTGATGAACATGGTGCTGCAGCAGTGGCTCATTAAATGTTTATAATTAATTGTCCTTTTTGTGGTGAAAGAGATCATAGCGAATTTAAAGCTGGTGGTGAAGCTCATATAGAAAGACCCAAGCAACCAACAAAATTAAGTGATGATGAATGGGCAGAGTATTTATTCATGAGAAAAAATATAAAAGGTATTCAATTTGAAAGATGGAACCATGCTCACGGATGTAGAAAATGGTTTAACATGGTTAGAGACACTTCTAATGATGAAATAAAATCAATTTATAAAATGGGTGAAAAGCCTCTTTTAAAATAATATGCCTAAAAACTTAAGAGTTAAAGCTAGCAAATTTATTGATGAAACTTCGAGTGTTTCTTTTAGATTTAATGGAAAAATTTATTACGGATTTAAAGGCGATACATTAGCTTCTGCATTAATAGCAAATGATGTTCATTTAGTTGGAAGAAGTTTTAAATACCATAGACCAAGAGGAATAATGACCGCAGGTTCTGAGGAGCCGAATGCAATTGTGCAAGTTAATGATAATACACCATATACAGAACCCAATGTAAGAGCAACCGAAATTGAAATTCATGAAGGACTAGAAGCTTCTAGTCAAAACTGTTGGCCAAGCGTTGGTTTTGATATAGGTGGTATAAACAACATTCTATCACGTTTTCTACCAGCAGGTTTTTATTATAAAACATTCATGTGGCCAGCTAGTTTCTGGGAAAAATATGAGCATTTCATAAGACACTCTGCAGGACTCGGTAAATCTCCTAAAGTTGCCGACCCAGACATATATGATCATAGATATATTCATTGTGATGTGCTCGTAATAGGAGCTGGAATATCAGGAATTATAGCAGC
>CAJQSH010000027.1 GCA_905612505.1 uncultured Candidatus Pelagibacter sp.
GCACCAATTGCAAAAATTAAACTTAGTCCTGTGAAAAAACCAAGTATTAAAAAACTCATCTATTTCTTAATATTATGAGTGACTAATCCAGATAGTCTTAGTTTGTAAATATTGATCTAAAGCCTCTGTACCTTGATCTCTACTTAATGATCCGGATTGTCTGTATCCACCAAAAGGTGTTTTAATATCACCTTCAGAGAAAGTGTTAACTGAAACAGTTCCACAAGGAAGACTTTTAGCCATATGAAATGCTCTATCGATGTCTTGGGTAAATACACTTGCATGCAAACCATACTTGGAGTTACTTGCTATTCTTAAGGCCTCTTCATCGTTATTAATTGTAAGAATCCCTAGCACTGGACCAAAAATTTCTTCTTGAGCAATTGTCATATTTTCTTTTAAACCATCGAAAAGTGTAGGTTTTGCAAAAAATCCTTTTTGATTTCCCCCTGAAATGCCTCCAAACAAAAGTTTAGCTCCTTCATCAATTCCTTTTTGAATATAGCCATCAACTGTAGCTAGATGTTTTTTTGAAATCATTGAACCCATATTACTTTCAAGATCCAAAGGATCTCCAACTTTAAGAGTTTTAACTTTTTTTAAAACTTTATCTAAAAATTCATCTTTAACTTTGTTGTGAATTATTTGACGCATATTTGCTGAACAGTTTTGACCACCATTCCAATAAGCAGAGTTAATTGCATTATCAATTAAATCATCTGTGATCTTTGCATCCTCTAAAACTATAAAGGGACTTTTTCCACCCATCTCTAAACCAATAGTCTTTAAGTTACTTTCACCAGAATATTTCATAAACAGGCTACCAACTTCTGTTGAGCCAGTAAATGAAACTGCATCAACATCTTGATGTCTACCAAGAGCTTCTCCAACATCACCAAAGCCTGGAATAACATTTAAAACTCCGTCTGGTAT
Organism: uncultured Candidatus Pelagibacter sp.; assembly: GCA_905612505.1. Classification (GTDB taxonomy): domain Bacteria; phylum Pseudomonadota; class Alphaproteobacteria; order Pelagibacterales; family Pelagibacteraceae; genus Pelagibacter. The sequence continues at coordinate 934 of CAJQSH010000027.1, forward strand.
ACCTGCTTCTTTTGCAATTTGAGCTACTTTTATAGCAGTTAGTGGAGTATCTTCCGCTGGTTTAATTATGACTGAACAACCAGCAGCCAAAGCTGGAGCCATTTTCCATACTGCCATCATTAAAGGGAAGTTCCATGGAACAACTCCTGCAACAACGCCAATTGGTTCTTTAACTATTAAACTTGTTAAAGAGGGTTCTGTTGGTCCAACTTTACCAAAAACTTTATCAATTAATTCTCCATACCACTGAAAATGCATAGGAGCATCGTTTGCTACTTCATTAATACAATCACCAATTAGTTTTCCTGTATCTACACATTCAAGAACTGAATTTTCTTCTCCTGTTTTTCTTAATAATTTTGCAAACTTAAGCAATGTATCTTTTCTAAACTCAGGAGATGTTCTAGACCAAACTCCACTATTAAATGCTTTTCTTGAAACTTTGACTGCTAAATCAACATCTTTGTGATTACACTTAGAAATTGTGCATAGTGTTTCACCTGTTGCAGGGTTGATATTTTCAAATTTTCCTCCATCAATGGCATCAACATATTTACCATCAATGAAAGCTCTGCCTTCAAATTTTAATTTCTTTGCAATTGCATTATAATTTATGGTCATTTTATAAAATAAAAATTATTCTAAAATTTGATTTTAGTAAAGCTACTATTCAAAATTATCCTTAAGCGTTTTAATTTCTAAAATATTTTCATTAGGATCTTTAACAAAAAATGTTTCCTGCTCATATTTTGTACCTTTAAATCTTAAATATGGTTCATCATAATATTCAGTATTTTTTTCTCTTAGTCTGCTTTTAAGAGCATCAAAATTTTTTCTAGATAAATGTATACCAAAATGAGGTACTGAAACATTTCCCATATCCACATCATGTCTTTCATTTTCAAGTTTATGCTCACTTGCATGAAGTGTTAATTCATTTCCCCAAAAATCTACATCAGCCCATTCTTTAGCTGAATTATCCAATCTACATCCTAATATTTCATTGTAAAAATGTTTGGCTTTTTCTAAATCACCACATGGTATTGCTAAATGAAAGCAGTTAGTATTTTTGTACATAATTTTATTTTTATAAATTAAATAAAATTAATATCAAGTATTACAAAATTAACTAGAAAGTTTACTCTTTAAAAATCATCTTTTTTATATAA
>CAJQSH010000028.1 GCA_905612505.1 uncultured Candidatus Pelagibacter sp.
AATCTGTACCACCATGACTTTTAACTACAGGAGAATCTAAGCCTATTAATATAGCGCCGTTGTAGAGTCGTGGATCTAGTCTTTTTTTAAATATTTTTAAATTATTCCTATTTAATAATGCGGAGATTTTACCAATAATGGTGTTGGTCATAGCTTTTTTTAATTCTCCTGTAATAAAATTTGCTGTACCTTCAGCTGTTTTTAAGGCTATGTTTCCTGTAAAGCCATCTGAAACAATTACATTTACATCACCATTCATTAATTCGTTTCCTTCTATATAGCCTTTAAATTCAAAATTTAAATTTTCACTTTTATTTAATTTTTGATATGTTTCTTTAATTATCTCATGCCCCTTAATTTCTTCAGATCCAATATTTAATAACGCCACTTTTGGAGTTTCCTCTGGATAAAGAGATTTAAGCAGAGATGATCCCATTATTGAAAAATCAATTAAATTTTTAGAACTGCACTCTATATTGGCACCTAGATCAAGAACCACACTCATATTTTTTTTATTTGGCCATAAAGCAGAAAGAGCTGGTTTATCAATATTTTTTATCATTTTAAGATTCAATTTAGAAATAACTAATAGAGCGCCGGTGTTTCCAGCAGATATAACTATGTCTGATTTTTTATCTTTGACACTTTCAATAGCAAGCCACATACTTGTTTTTTTTCCTCTTTTCGCTGCCTCTAATGGACTATCGGTTCCCTTAACAATATCTTGAGTATGAATTATTTGAAAACAATTGTCTGGTAACTTACCTTTTATTAAATAAACTATTTGAAGATAGTCACCAAATATTTGGTAATAAGAGTCATTATTGTTTTTGTAATGGTGAATTATTCCATTAATAACTTTTTTTGGTGAACTATCACCACCCATTGCATCAACAGCAATTTTAATCACTTTGTTCATTGCTAATAAAATTTATATTCTATTCTTTGGGATCAAGGACTTGTCTACCTCTGTACATACCAGTTTTTAGATCCAAATGATGTGGTAATCTGTACTCACCTGACTTTTTATCTTCAACAATATTCTTAGAAGAGAACTTCATATTCTGAGCTCTTCTCATGCCAGTTCTTGATGGGGATTGTTTACGTTTTGGTACAGCCATAATAAAATTAAGCTTTAAATACACCTTTTATATGTGAATTTAAAGTATTATTTAATAAATTTAACTTATAATTATCAAAGTAACTAATTAAAAAATCTTTATCATAATTTTCGTCTAAAAATGTAAGCAATATAGACCCTTTTGTCTCGATTGATGAACTTTCCCAGTAATGGAACTTGTCAAGCATGCTATAAAATAAATTTAAATAATCTTTCATTTTCTTGTTTATTGATTGATCACCGTAGCCAATTTCTCGGATACTTAGCTCAAGTTGTTTAAATATATAATCGTGTATTTCTTGTAAAATTTTTTTGTTATTCTTATTTTTAAAGACCTTTAAAAAAAAGTTAAAATGTAACAAAAAAAAAGTCAATCTATCTGAAAAAGTGTCTTGTTTTATAAGGTTCTTGTATAAATCTTTATTTCTAGTCAATTTTACTAAACTATTGTAAATATAAATGTAGTTATCGTTCATGAAAAATTTTATTTTTATAATATTGTTAATTATTATTTCAAATTGTACACTAAAAACAGTGGTAAAACACCACGGTGTGCATTTCTTGGAAAAAAAATATGAATCTTTAAATGTTTCAACTTCAAATAAAAATGACATATTAAGATTATTCGGCCCCCCTTCTACAAAAAGTACATTTGACAATGATATTTGGATTTATATTGAGAGAAAAACAACTGCAAGTGAACTTAAATCTCTTGGAAGAAAAAAATTATTAGTTAACAATGTAGTAATTCTCGAAATTAATAACAAAGGTTTATTAATAAAAAAAAGTTTTTTAAACAATAGTGACATGAATAAATTAACAATATCTAAAAATGAAACAAGTGTTATGGATAGAAAAGATACATTTATAAATTCATTTCTTGGTAGTTTGAAACAAAAAATTAATGACCCTCTTGGTAAAAGAAAAGCTAAATAAAAAAGTATTTTTATTAACCAGCTATAACTGCCAATAATAATAAAGCTACAATGTTTGTAATCTTAATCATTGGGTTAATTGCTGGGCCAGCTGTATCTTTATAGGGGTCCCCAACAGTGTCTCCAGTTACAGCAGCTTTATGAGCTTCTGAACCTTTTCCACCATGATGACCATCTTCAATATATTTCTTAGCATTATCCCATGCTCCACCGCCAGCGGTCATTGATACCGCAACAAATAATCCGGTAATAATAACACCAAGTAACATTGCACCAACTGCAGCTAAAGCAGCAACTTGACCACCTATAGACAAAATTACAAAATATAAAACAATTGGTGATAAAACTGGTAACAAAGAAGGTATTACCATTTCTTTAATTGCTGCTTGAGTTAATAAGTCTACAAGTTTAGCATAGTCTGGCTTTTGTTTGCCTTTCATTATACCAGGAAATTTTTTAAATTGTCTTCTAACTTCAACAACAACAGCGCCACCAGCTCTTCCAACAGCTTGCATTCCCATTGATCCAAATAAATATGGAAGCATTCCACCTATTAATAAACCAACAACAACATAAGGGTTTGATAAATCAAAAGTAACAACTATTCCTTCTAATTTAGATCCTGCAACTCCAGAAAAGTGTTTAATATCTTCAACGTAAGCGGCAAATAAAACTAACGCACCCAAGCCTGCTGAACCAATTGCGTAACCTTTAGTAACAGCTTTAGTTGTATTTCCTACCGCATCTAATGCATCAGTAGTTTTTCTAACACTATTTGGTAACTTGGCCATTTCAGCAATACCTCCAGCATTATCAGTAACGGGGCCATAAGCATCAAGAGCAACAACCATTCCAGCTAAAGCAAGCATTGTAGTAACAGATATTGCAATTCCATAAAGTCCTGCAATAGAATTTGTGGCAAGAATTCCAGCAACAATAATTAACGCTGGTATAGCTGTTGCTTCCATAGAAACAGCCAATCCTTGGATAACGTTTGTTCCATGACCTGTTGTAGATGATGAAGCGATGCTTCTTACTGGTCTATATTCAGTTCCAGTATAGTATTCAGTAATCCAAATTAACAAACCAGTAATAACTAAACCAATTATTCCACAATAATACAAGCTCATACCATTAAAAGTTTTACCATTAACAGTATATTCATTAGCAAAACCAATCACATAATCAGTCACTGGGTATAAAATTGCTAAAGAAGAAACCGCAGATACAACAAATCCTTTATATAAAGCATTCATAACATTTTTACTTTTTCCAAGCTTAACAAAAAAAGTTCCTAAGATTGATGTTAAAATACAAGCACCGCCAATAGTTAAAGGGTAGATCATCATATTAATATCACCTTGGAAAAATATTGAAGATAAAACCATTGTTGCAACAATAGTTACAGCATAAGTTTCAAATAAGTCAGCAGCCATGCCAGCACAGTCACCGACGTTATCTCCGACGTTATCAGCAATTACAGCTGGGTTTCTAGGATCATCTTCAGGAATCCCTGCTTCAACTTTACCAACTAAATCAGCACCAACATCGGCACCTTTAGTAAAAATTCCACCACCTAATCTTGCAAAAATAGAAATTAATGAAGCTCCAAAACCAAGTGCTACTAATGCATTAACTATTTCTCTTTCGGCAATATCAAATTTTAATAAAAAATAATAATAAACAGCAATTGCTAGTAGAGCCAAACCCGCAACAAGCATTCCTGTAACAGCGCCTGATTTAAAAGCTACTGATAGACCACTTGCCAAACCTTTTCTAGAAGCTTCAGCTGTTCTAACGTTAGCTTGAACCGAAACTAACATTCCAACATAACCAGCTATTCCAGATAATGTAGCTCCAATTAAATAACCAAAACCAACTAAAGGACTAAATACTAAACAAATAATAACTAAAACAACAAGACCAACCACAGCTATTGTTTTGTATTGTCTTGCTAAATATGCTTTTGCACCAATTTGAATAGCAGATGCAATTTCTTGCATTTTTGCATTTCCGGGACTTAAGTTAAGAATGTTCTTACCAGTAAAATAACCGTAAACTATTGAAAGAAAACCTGCTGCAATTGTGTAAAGTAATACCGTTTCTACTGATGTATTCATAATGCCTTTTTGGTTGTTTAGTTGTTAAAATTTTTTTTGTTAAAGAGCGGACAATACAAAAAAAACTGTAAAAGGCAATATTTAACTTTTAAAATTGATGAAAATAACCTTTATTTTTAAGGTTAATTTTCATGTTTTTATCGTCTAGGATTGATGATTTTTTACCAACACTTACAATAGACCCTATTATTGTAAGCTTAATTCTATAATTAGAAGATATTTTTGATATTATTCCTCTCTTAATCTTAGAGGCTGTAAATAGAACCTGATAATCATCTCCCTTTGAAATATAATCTATTTTTGATAAATTTTTGATTTTTAAAACATTTTTTAAATTATTGGAAATTGGAACATTTTTTAAATAAAGTTTATATGATATTTTTTGAACATTAATCATTTTGTCAAGATCAGTTAACAATCCATCAGAAATATCAATAGAGGTATTGGCAAATTTATTAAGATGATTTACTAATTTTAACTGAATACTTGGCATAAAATATTGATTAGTAAAATATTTTTTTAATGAATTGTTAAGTTTAATTTTATTTTTTAATACTAACAAACCCAAATAACTATCACCCAAATTTCCTGAAACATAAATATCATCATTAATTTTAGCTTTATTTCGAAAAACGATATCGGTAGCAAAACCAATTGAAGTAATTGTAAAGCTTAACTTGTTTGAAAAAACAGTATCTCCTCCGCTTAGGTGAATTTTATATTTATTTTGTTCTTCATTTAATGATTTACTAATTTTTGATAAATTAGATTTTGAAAAACTTTTTTTATTACCTGACCCTGAAATAAAATAATATTTTGGTTGAACACCTTTGCAAATAAGATCTGAGATTGATGATCTAATTATTTTTTTTATTACTAGATCTGGTTTTTTAAAATCTAGAAAATGATTACCTTCTGTATATGTATCAATTGAAACTACTAATTTGTTTTTTTTGTCAAAAAAAACATCATCATTAAGCTTTAAGGAACTTGTAGATTTTTTAGAGAGTTTTTGAAAATAATTTTTTATTAATTCAAATTCATGCATTATTAGTTCTTATTTTTTTTGCTATCTTGTCCAATATAGCATTTAGGTATTTTGTTTGAGAGTCCTCTAAAAAAAAATTAGACGCATCAAGGTATTCTTTGATAATTATTTTAGTTGAAATTTTAGGTTTATATAAAAATTCAAATATAGCTGATTTAACTATTATTTGAAAAATTTTATCTAAATTAGTTAATTGTAAATCATAACTTAAATGATTTTTTACTTCGTCATTGATTACTTCATCTCTTTCAATGGTACCGAGTACCACATCTTTAATAAATTTTTTGAACCTATGCTTTGGAAATGTTAAGCCTGTTTCGTTATTAAAAAAATTACCATATAGTTTTTGGATAATTATGACTCTTGGGCTTTGGTTGGGATTGTATGGAGTTCTCATTGTTATTGAGACAAGACTGATATTACAGCTTGAGCTGCTTCTCTACCTTTGTTTTTTCTAGCAATAGCTTGTACCATATTTCGACAGGTAATAATTCCATTACCTATCGGTTTTTTGTTTTCTACAGATAATTTCATTATAGCTTGAGTTGTGGCATGAGAAATGAAATCAAAATGTGGTGTTTGACCTTTTATAACACAGCCAAGAGCTAAGAACCCATCATATTTATTAATATTTTTTGCAATTGTTACAGGAATTTCAAAAACACCAGAAACATTAATAATTTTAATTAAACTAGATTTTGGGAGGAAATCCTTTGCACTTTTAAGTAAACCTTTAGATATATTCTTGTAGTAATCTGCAACAACTATTAAGTATTTTTTTTTCATTAAATTATTTCCTGTTTAGTTATCTTTATATCATAACCTTCCAAACCGATAACTTTTTTAAGAGACTTGGTTATCAATATCATGTTTCTAATTTTTAAATCTTTGATAATTTGAGCACCAATACCGTAATTTCTTATAAGTTTGTCATTACCTTTTTTATAGAAATCTTTATTTTTATAATCCTTAAGTGTTTGTGTAACTGATTTTAAATTTGTATCTTTAATAAAGACTAAAACACAATTATTAAACTTTTTAAAATAATTTAGAGTTTTATTAAATGAATTTGGCAATTGTTGGTTAATTAGATAATTTTGAACTACGTTTGATGAAATTACCCTAACTCTTGGCACTATACCTATTTTAATATTTCCTTTAATTAAAGCAAAATGTTCAGAGCCGTCTAAAAGATTTTCATAAATTCTAATTTTATATTTTTGATTTTTAACTTTAATATAAGATTGTTTTTTTAACTTAATTAATTTTTCTTTTTTAAGACGATAAGCAATAAGATCTTCTATTTTGCCAATTTTTAAATTATGTTTTTTTGCAAAATTAAATAAATCTTGCCCTTTGGCCATTGTACCGTCTACATTCATTATTTCACAAATAACTGCTGAATTATTTTTTTTAGCCAGTTTTGAAATATCCACAGAAGCTTCGGTATGACCAGCTCTTACTAGTACCCCCCCATCTTTAGCAATAATTGGAAAAATATGACCTGGTGATACAATTTCTTTTTTGTTTACATTTTTCTTTGATGCAATTTTTATTGTTTTAGCTCTATCACTTGCGGATATACCAGTTGTTATTCCTTTTTTAGCTTCTATAGACACAGTAAATGCAGTTTTATTTCTTGATTGATTTACTGGTGACATTAATGATAAATTTAACTTCTTTGCCTGTAGACTATCCATTGCCAAACATATCAATCCACGACCATGCATTGCCATAAAATTTATATTTTTTGCATTAGAGTCCGAAGTGGATATTATTAAATCACCTTCGTTTTCTCTTTTTTCATCATCAACCAAGATGAACATACCACCCTTTTTAGCAATATTAATAATACCTTCAATTGATGAGTAATTATTTTTTTTCATTAAAATAATTTTTAACGTATTTAGATAGGATATCTATCTCTATATTGACACGATTATTTTTCTTTAATGAGGATAAATTTGTAAGCTTAAAGGTATGTGGAATAACCCACGTTTGAAAACCTTTTTTGGTTAACTTGGAAATTGTAAGAGAAATACCATTTATGCAAATTGATGCTTTTTCAATTAAATTTATTCTTCGTTTTTTAATAACTTCAAATTCAAATAAATAGGATTTATCAATTTTTTTAATAACTAAAATTTTACCAACAGTATCAATATGACCTTGACAAATATGTCCTGATATTTTTTGTCCATACTTTAGGGGTAATTCAAGGTTAATTTTATCTTTGACTTTTAAAAACTTAAATTTTGATCTTTGTATAGTTTCATCTGAAAGATAAAATTCCATTGTTTTTCTTTGTAAAGTTATTAATGTTAGGCAAGCACCGTCACAGGCAACAGAAACTCCAATATCTTTGTTTATTAATTTTAGATCAGATTTTACAAAAATATTTATACCTTTAGATCTTTTTTCAATTTTTTTAACTATCCCTTGATTAAATATTATTCCGTTAAACATATTACTTTTTATAGAGTGTAATTGAATCTTTTCCTAATTTTCTATTAATTTTATTTTTACTTTTATAATTTTGTGACAATTCTTTAAAACAATTAAAGTCTTTGTTAGCTACTAATTTTGATAAATTTTTAGGACTTTTAAATAAATAAAATTGATTAAACAATTTATCTTTTAAAATATTTTTAGTTAAATCATTTCCACCTTCTATAAGTAAATTTCTGCAGCCTAAACTATAAAGTTTTTTGAGAATTAATTTAACATCAAAATCTCTATTTTTGATAAGATTAGACTTTATTAATTGAATACCTTTTTTTTTAAATATTGAAATTTTTGTTTTATCAGCATTTTTATAAAAAATGACAGTATTGCCTTTGTTAGCTGTTCTATAAATATAAGAATTAGTTTTCATCTCCAAGTTGTTATCTAAAATAATTCTTTTTGGAGAAAATTTTTTTAGACCTTCTAACCTACAATTTAACTTTGGGTTATCTTTATTCAAAGTTTTATACGAAATCATTAATGAATCATTTTTGTATCTTAAAAAATGTGTCAATTTATCTGAGTGTATATCTGTAATTCTCTTTGTTCCCTTGCTATAAATTAAATTATTTTTTGAAACAGCAATTTTTCCAGTAACATATGGGATTTTATATTTTCTATTAAAAAAATAAGGTATATAAAAATTAGCTATATCTTTTTTAAGTAAAGTTTTTTTGACTATAATGTTTTTTGATTTTAAAATTTTAAAACTTTTTCCTTTAACTTTTTTATCAATATCTTCAATCGAATAAATAACTTCACCTATTTTATTTTTTATTATTTCTTTAGTGCATGGGGGTGTTTGACCTTGGTGATTGCATGGTTCAAGTGTCACATACATCTTTGAACCTTTTAAATTTATATTTGTATTTTTAATTGCATTATACTCTGCGTGTGGTCTGCCGTTATATCCCGTTTGACCTATTGAAATAATTTCATCATTTTTAACGATCACACATCCAACTGATGGGTTTACTCCTGTTAGTCCATGGCGAGCTCTTGCTAGATTTAAAGCAAGACTCATGAAATTTATATCTTTTTTGGAAAATTTATCTTTTCTTGTAGACATCTAATTTGTCCACGAATTGTACAAAATCTTTTTCTTCTCTAAAGTTTCTATATACAGATGCAAACCTAACATAAGCTACAGGATCAAGTTCTTTTAAACCTTCCATAACCATTGTCCCTATTATATTTGTTAAAATCTCACTTTGACCAAGCTCTTCTAAAGCTCTTGAAATTTTGCTAATAAACTTTTCAGCAGTTTCGGTGTCAATTGGTCTCTTTTTAAGAGCAATGTAAATAGATTTAGAAAGTTTATCTCTATCAAAAGATGATTTTCTTCCATTCTTTTTAATAACCATTATTTCTCTAAATTGAACTCTTTCAAAAGTTGTAAATCTTGCCCCACATACACATAATCTTCTTCTTCTTATTGCAGTACCATCCTCTGTTGGTCTAGAGTCCACGACTGATGTTTCGCCTTTTTTGCAAATTGAACAAATCATTATTTTAAATTCTTATATATTGGAAAAGAGGATGTAAGTTCTATAACTTCATTTCTAACCTTTTCTTCAATTTTACTGTTATCTTTAGGGTTTTCTGACAAACCTTTAACAACTTTAGTTATTAATTCTCCAACTTTTATAAATTCTTTTAAACCAAAACCTCTTGTGGTTGCTGCTTGAGTTCCTAACCTTATACCTGAAGTGATCATTGGTTTTTCTGAGTCAAAAGGTATTCCATTTTTATTACAAGTAATATTAGCTTTAGAAAGACTTTCCGCAGCAGCATTGCCTTTTACGTCAAAAGGTCTTAAATCAACTAGCATTAAATGTGTATCTGTACCGTCAGAATAAATTTTAAATCCATTATTCTTAAGTGTCTCTGATAAAATTTTAGCATTTGCTAAAACAGATTTTATATAATCTTTGAACTCAGGTCTTAAAGCTTCCAAGAAACCTGCGGCTTTAGCTGCAATTACGTGCATTAATGGTCCACCTTGATAACCTGGGAATACGGCTGTATTAAATTTTTTAGCGAGATCTTCATGGTTTGTTAAAATAATTCCACCTCTTGCACTTCTAAAAACTTTATGTGTTGTGGAAGTAACTACATGTGCATATTCACAAGGATTAGGATAACCTTTTCCAGCAACCAAACCTGAAAAATGCGCCATATCTACCATAAGATATGCTCCAACTTTATCCGCAATATCTCTGAACTTCTTAAAATCAATCACTCTTGAATAAGCACTTCCACCACAAATTATAATTTTTGGTTTGTGCTCTAAAGCAAGTTTTTCTACATTATCATAATTGATAAGCTCAGACTTCTTATCAACATCATACCCTATAGCATTAAACCATTTACCAGACATTGAAATTTTTAATCCGTGTGTAATATGCCCACCTGAATTTAAACTCATACCCAAAAATGTGTCACCTGGGTTTAATAAAGCTAAAAATACGGCTCCATTTGCTTGAGCACCTGAATGAGGTTGAGCATTAGCAAATTTACAATCAAATAATTTCTTTAACCTCTCAATGGCCAAGTTTTCAGCTACATCAACATGCTCACATCCGTTATAATATCTTCTACCAGGATAACCTTCAGCATATTTGTTTGTTAAAACAGAGCCTTGCGCCTCAAGCACTGCTTGTGAAACAATATTTTCAGAGGCAATTAATTCTATATGTTGTTGCTGTCTTTTTAGTTCATCACTGATAGCTTTATATAATTCAGGATCAGTTTTTGATAAACTGTCTTCAAAAAAACTTTTATACTTATCGTTTAGATAATTATTTTTGCTAGACATAGTTAAATTTTCTTAATCCTTTTTGAGTGTCTACCACCTTCAAATTTTGTTTTTAAAAAAACACTAACAAAGTTTAAAGCATTTTTTTTTGTCAGCAATCTTGAACCTAATGTAATGATATTTGCATCATTATGCAATCTTGATAATTTTGTAGATTTCAGATTAAAACATTGTGCTGCTCTAATATTTTTGTGTTTGTTTGCAGTAATATTCATACCTGTACCAGTGCCACAAACTAGTATTCCAACATGATTATTGTTAATTTTAACCTTGTTAGCAACATTATGGGCATAATCAGGATAATCAACCTTAGTATCATTTTCTGGTCCTAGATCAGTGAATAATATTTTTTTTTTATCTAAATAAAGTTTAATTAATTCTTTTAATTTATATCCAGCGTGATCTGATGAGATAAATATTTTTTTCAAATCAATTAAATTTATAATCTAAAACACATGCTACTAAGTGAATTCTATTTTCTTCACCACCGTTAAAAGCATTGTGATATTTTGTATTATTAGTAACCCAAACAGATCCATCTGCTGGCAAATGTTTTGCGACATGGTCTACTACCATTATAGCTCCAGGGTTGGTAATTATTGGTATGTGTAATCTTGCTTCTGGATCTCTATGCCAGCTTAAAGTGGATCTAGGTTTTTTTAATAAAATTCTTACTCTACCCAATTTGTACTTTGAAGAAAGAACATCAAAAACTTCTTTAAAATAAGTATTCTCATAATCTTTTATAAATTCTGAATAAGCAGATTCATCAATACAAACATCTCTGGAAACTTCGTTCCCTGATTTATCAGGCTTTGTCCAATAAACACCTCTAGCTTTACTTCCTTTAACTGAATCTGGGTTTCCTGGAATTTGTGTTAAAGAAATTGCACCAAAATGAGTTACACCACCACCATCATCAAATTTTTTAGTTTGAACAATTTGATTATATGAATCCTGCAATTTCTTTATGTCAAATTTGATATTTTGTTTCTGGAAATCACTAAAATCTAAAGTTTTTTCTTCCTTCTCATACTTTATAATATTTTTTTTAATTGTATTCATCTCAATTGTTTTTTACCTTTTTTATTATATATTTGTATAATACATTTGTCGCATTTTTAAAAATATTAAAACATGATTACTGGAAATTACCCTAATTTAAGACTGAGAAGAAGCAGGAAGCATGATTGGTCTAGAAGATTAATTCAAGAAAATAACCTTTCTGCAAGTGATTTTATACTGCCTGTATTCTTAATTGATGGGAAAAATACAAAAAAAGCAATTAAAACAATGCCTGATGTCTATAGATATACAATAGATAAGTTGGGAATTATTATTGATAAAGCAATCAAAAATAAAATACCCATGGTTGCATTGTTTCCATATACAAAAAATTCAATAAAAGATGACATTGGTAGTGAAGCTTTAAATGAAGATAACCTCGTATGTAAAGGTATTCAATACATCAAAAAAGATACAAAAATCAAATTGGCATTATGTGTGATGTCGCATTAGATCCATATACTTCACATGGACATGATGGATTATTAAAATCTGGTTATGTGTTAAATGATGAAACTGTAGAAGTTCTGATTAATCAATCTATACTTCAAGCAGAAATGGGTTGTGACGTACTCGCACCATCTGACATGATGGATGGTAGAATTGGAAAAATACGAAAAATTTTAGACAAAAAAGGTCATCAAATGGTTCAGATACTTTCTTATGCTGTTAAATATGTTTCAAATTTTTATGGTCCATTTAGAGATGCTGTAGGTTCAAAAGGTTTATTAAAGGGAGATAAAAAGAACTATCAAATGGATTTTAGGAATAGCCATGAGGCTTTGAGAGAGGTAGCTCTTGACATCAAAGAAGGTGCAGACATGGTTATGGTTAAACCAGGAATGCCGTATTTAGACATAATTAGAATTGTTAAAGATAATTTTAAGATTCCAGTTTTAGCTTATCAAGTATCAGGAGAATATAGCTTATTAAGTAATAGTATTAAAAAAGGTTTAATAGATAAAAACTCTATTTTAGAGAGCTTAATTTCCTTCAAAAGAGCTGGCGCCAGTGCAATAGTTAGCTACTATGCGGATAGAATTGACAAACTAATTATTTAGATTATCTCAATAAATTTATAAAATGTACACGAGAACTTGGAAGGTTAATATTGTTTGGTTTTAAAATACTTTTTTCAAGATAGTCGCTAACAAGTTTTAATCCTTTAAGTAAACTTTTTAAATCAATGTCTTCATCATTGTCTTCAATTAAAAAATTTGGAACATTTTTTTTTTCTGTTGAGGAACTTACATAATAATTAGACTGATTATCAACAACTTCCCTTTCAACCATATTTTTTAATTCAAGATCATAACCCAATAATTTAAGTAGTTCCAATTCCCAAAAAATATATTTCTTTATCCAATTTTTAGAATTTAAGATTTTAAAAAAATTGTCAATTAAATTGAAAATTTCTTTATTTGATTGTGCTTCAGCAGTTAATAATTTTATCATATTCATAGCAGAAGCAATGCAGGATAGTTTTTGGCTATGATCAAAATACAATGGAGTTAAAGCTTTTAAAATTTCTATTTTAAAATATCCAATTCTATTGATGTTTTTTGTATTATAATTTACATATAGTTTATTTCCGATTTGTAAATAGTTCTTTATTTTTTTTGAAGTACCACCAAATATTATACCTGATACTTTGCCATGATTTTTTGTAAAAACTTCAGCTATAATAGAGTTTTCACTGTAACGATTTTTTGAAATTAAATATCCCACATCATCCCAAATCATTTTTTAATAAGACTTTCCAAACATAATGATGCGGCATTTTGTTCTGCATCCTTTTTTGATGTCCCTTGTCCTGTAAAAAATTTGGTATCTTTTAATTTTACAGCAACTTTAAATAATGGTTTGTGTCTAGGTCCTGTATTTGATATTAATTTGTAAATTGGTAAAATTTTAAATATTTTTAAAGAGTATTCTTGAAGCTTAGTCTTCGCATCAATTTGTGTGACAATACTGGCATTTATATGGTCACTCCACCAATTTAATATAATTTTTTCAGTTATATTTAAACCTTTGTCTATATATAGCCCCCCTATTAGAGCTTCCAGACAGTCAGCAACAACTTTATCCTCAATTGTAATTTTTTTATTTTTTGGGTTAAAAATCAAAATGTATTTTTCGAGTTCTAGAAATTTAGCTATCTCCAAACATTTTTTTTTATTCACTAAAGAAGAAAATTTTTTATCAAGTATTCCTTCTTTTTCATCAGGATAGATATCAAGTAATTTTTTAGCAATAACTAGGCCTAATACTCTATCACCTAAAAATTCTATTTTTTCATTGTTGTTGATTGAATCATAACTTTTGTGAGTCAGACACTTTAAAAAAAGTTTTTGATCACTGAATTTTACTTTTAATTTTTTTTCTAAATTTAGAGAATTATTTTTCATTAGATTATTTTTTTAAAAAATCTATTAATTTTGATTGTTTTGTGCCATTTCCAAAAAGAAAAAATGCTTCCGATTCTAAAATCAGATGAAAAAAAAATAAATCTAGCTTTACCAACAAGATTATCCTCATGAACATAACCTACACTTGTTAAATATCTACTATCCTTAGAGCAATCTCTATTGTCACCTAAAAAAAAATAATGTTTTTCAGGAACTATAAAAATATCTGAATTTTGAAAACTATACTTCTTAAAGTAAGCTGTATTATGAATTTTTCCGTTGGGTAATTTTTCCTCAAACGTATTAACATTGACTATTTGTTTTCCACAATAAATAACATCTGATTTACTAGTTATTGACTTTAAAATTTGATTGTTATTTAAATATAAATCTCCATCAATGAACTGAATTTTATCACCAGGTAGGCCTATTAATCTTTTAATGTAATCTGTTCTATTGTCAGATGGTGTTTTGAAAACAACTACATCACCTTTTTTTGGAACACTAAAAAATAACCTTCCTTTAAAAATTGGTGGGCTAAATGGGAAAGAGTGTTTGCTATAACCGTACGAATATTTAGTTACGAACAATCTATCACCCACTAACATAGTGGGTTCCATGGATGATGATGGTATATAAAATGGTTGAATTAATAAAGATCTAATTATTATAGCAATAATTAATGCATAAATAATTGTTTTCAAGTTTTCTATTAAAAAAAATTTATCTATTTTCATTTTTTTTGTAAAATTACATATGCTATAGAATATTTTTTTTCATCGGCAATTGATAGCAAGAAATTAAATGAAGAAACTTTAAATTCTTTTTTAACAATTTTCTTTATCTTTTCGCTTATAATAAAAGTTGGCTTTCCTAATCTATCATTAACAATGGATATATCTTTAAAATTAAGATTATTTCTAAAACCAGTTCCAATAGATTTGGAAAAAGCTTCTTTAGCAGCAAATCTTTTTGAATAATACGCTACTTTATCATTAATTTTATTAGCTGTCGTAATTTCATTTTCTGTAAAAATTCTCTTAATAAATATGTTATTTTTTAAAGATTTTTTAATTCTATGGTTTTCAACTATATCAACTCCTATCCCTAAAATTTTCATAGTTTAACTGTTAAATATTTTTTTGAACTTATTAATTATATTTTTGAATCCATAAATTATTGACTCACCAATTATAAAATGACCAATATTAAATTCTTTAATTTCTTTAATTTTACTAAGAAGTTTTGTTGTCTTGTAGTCAAGACCGTGCCCAGCATGAACTTCCAAATCAAGAGCTCTAGCTAATTTGCAGCATTTTTTTATTTTAATGTGTTCTTTCACAAAATTTTTTCTTTTTTTTATAAGCTCTGATATTTTTCCTGTATGGAGCTCAATACAATCAGCCTGTAATTCTTTTGATAAGCGAATATCCTTTAAATTAGGGTCTATAAATAAACTTGTTCTAATTTTTTTTTTTTTAAATTTTAAAATTATATTTTTAATTTTATTTTTATTTTTTGTTAAATTTAAACCACCTTCGGTAGTTATCTCTTTTCTATTTTCTGGCACTATACAAATATAATTTGGTTTATTTTTAAGTGCAATTTTTAAAATTTTATCATTTAATGATATTTCTAAATTAACAAGAATTTTTTTGTCTTTACATATTTTTATTACGTCAAAATCATTTATGTGCCGTCTATCTTCTCTAAGATGTATTGTTATTGAATTTGCGCCACATTTCATTGCATATTTTGCAGCTACTAGTGGATTCGGATGTAATGATCCTCTTGCATTCCTAACTGTTGCTACGTGATCTATATTAATTCCAAGTCTTTTCATTTAATAAATCTGCTACCAGGAACGGTTATAGGTGTAGACTTTAAATCTTTAGGGAGATTATTACTTTTAAATACAGCTACTTCAATTTTCATATGAGAAGTAATATTTTTCTTAATTTTTAATGTTTTTTTTGACGACCTATCAATAATTGAAGCAAAACCTAAAAGTTTAGCCTTAGCATTTGTAATTAGTTTAACACACTCCATGCTTGATTTACCTGTTGTGATAACATCTTCCATAATTAAAACTCTAGCACCTTTTTTAATTCTAAAACCTCTTCGCAACTTAAATTTTCCATTAACACGCTCACAAAAAATTGTTTCTTTTTTTAATAATTTACCAATTTCGTAACCAATAACTACCCCCCCCCCATTGCCGGTGCTAATATTAAGTCAATTTTTTTATATTTTTTCTTAATTTTTTTAGCTAATGCTAAACAAATTTTATTTGCCAAATGTGGAAAACTTAATAATTTAGCACATTGAATATATTTTGATGAATGTAAGCCAGATGACAAAACAAAATGACCTTCTAAAAGGGCATTAGTCTTTTTTAAAATATTTAAAGATTTTTTGTGTGAAAGCATTACGTTCCTTTAACCAGTTGTCTTCATGTCTAATGATTTTAAATTTTATCTCTTTTTGTTTTAACTCACTAATAAAATTTGTAAAGTTTTTCAGGTCATTAATAATCAAATTAAATCTAAAATTAATATAATCTTTAGTTTTTTCCTTCATTTCTACACTAGAAATGTTAAGTTTGTGATGTCCAAGTAAAGTTGTGACTTCACCTAGTTTTCCAGGTTTATCAAGTAAAGACATCCATAGAATAGTATTATATTTTTTAATTCTTTGGGATTTTTCTTCTCTTTTCTTATACCAGTATTTTCTAATTGCCGATCTTGCTTTTCCAGTTTTTGTAATGGGTATCCAATGTAAAGAGGGTGATTTATTTTTAGAAGTAATAATATCTACAACATCTCCATTATGAAGTAAGCTTTGTAACTCACTATCGTTACCATTAATTTTACAAGCCACAGTGCTATTCCCAATTTTTGTATGTACAGCGTATGCAAAATCAATAGGTGTTGCGTGCTTAGGAAGTTTTATTACAGAACCTTTGGGCGTAAAACAAAAAACATTTTCTTGAAACATTTGAAGTTTGGTGTATTCAAAAAAATCTTCTAGATTTTCATTACGATCAATAATTTCAACTAAATCTGCAAGCCAATCATACTCTTTCCACGTTAATGAGTTAAATTTTTCTGATGATTTATATTTCCAATGAGATGCAATTCCTCTTTCAGCAAATTCGTGCATTTGCATGGTTCTAAGTTGTATTTCAATAGGTCTTCTATTTGGACCTATAATTGAAGTATGTAATGATTGGTATTTATTAATTTTTGGAGATGAGATGTAGTCTTTAAATTTTCCAGGAATACAATTCCATTCATTATGAAAAATGCCAAGTGCTTTATAACAATCTTCTATAGTATCAACAATAACTCTGAATCCTATAATATCTGAGATTTGTTCTAACGAAATTCTTTTTTTTTGGATTTTTCTCCAAATAGAAAAAGGAGTTTTTTCCCTTCCAATGATTTCAGCATTTAAACTATGCTGATTAAGCAAAGTACTAAATTGATAGGAAATAGAATTAAAACTATCAACTTTATAATCCTTGATTTCATCTAATCTTTTTTTAATAAGTTTTCTTGCTTTATTATTTAAAACTTCAAAAGATAAATCTTCTAATTCATCTCTAATTCTATGCATACCCATTCTGTCTGATAATGGTGCATAAATTTCCATAGTTTCTTTTGCTATACGTTCTCTTTTTTCAATTTTACTTATTGCATTAATAGTTCTCATATTGTGAAGACGATCTGCAATTTTAACCAGTAGAACCCTAATATCTTTTGATGTTGCTAGGATTAATTTTCTAAAATTTTCAACTTTAGAATTAGAAATTGCTTTATTTTCAAAAACTGAAATTTTAGTAACACCATTAACTAAGTCAGCAATTTCTTCACCAAACTCTTTTTTAATTACCGCATATGTTGCATGTGTATCTTCTATTGTGTCATGTAACAAACCGGTTGTAATTGTTGCGCTATCTAATTTAAGTTCTGTTAAAATATTTGCTACAGCAATAGGATGAATTGAGTAAGGATCTCCAGAATCCCTTTTTTGATTTTTATGTGCCTTAATCGCAAATTCATAAGCTTTATTTAATTTTTCAGGATTTAAAAATTTATTATATGATTTAACTTTGTTTATTAACTCTTCTGAATTAAGCATAAATTATTATAACATTAAATCATATTTGTTTAATAGATCTTAAGTCTTTAATTGGTAGTGAATCGATTAATTTAGTAATATTTTTTTTTGTTTTAGGGTGTTTCCAGGATTGATTAATCTCAAAAAGGGGTAATAAAACAAAATTTCTTACACTCATGGATGGATGAGGTAAAATTAAATTTTTACCTTCTATAGTTTGTACTTTTTGGCTGTAATCAATGATGTCTATATCACATGTTCTTGGGTTATTTTTTTTAGATTGTTTTCTACCCAACTCTATTTCAATTGAATTGCACATCTTTAAAAGATTAAGTGCTGTAAGATTTGTTTTAATTTTAAGAACAATATTAATAAATTTAGGATTTTTTTTATCAGGCCAAGACTCAGATTCGTAGTTACTTGAACATTTTAAGATTTGTATATGATTTTTTTGTAATTTAAATTTAGCTCTATCAATATTTACCCTTCTATTACCTAGGTTAGAACCAATACCCAAGTAAACTATCTTAGCTTGATTTTCTGATGTATCTTGCTTTATCACGATCCCAATCTCTATTTTTTTTTGTTGCTCTTTTATCGTATTCTTTTTTCCCTTTAGCAACAGCAATTTCTATTTTAGCTTTACCTTTTTTAAAATACATTTTTGTTGGTACAAGTGTAAATCCATCTCTCTGCATTTTTCCAATTAATTTATTTATCTCTCTTTTATTTAATAATAATTTTCTTTCATCCATTGGACTGTGACTGGAGTAACTAGCCTGTTTATAAGCTGCTATATGTGAATTAATTAATATAATTTCTCCATTTTTCTCTACGGCATATGAATCTGCTATATTAACTTTTCCATCCCTAATAGATTTTATTTCAGATCCTTTAAGAACAATTCCAGCTTCAATAAGATCTTCAAAAAAATAATTAAAACTTGCTTTTCTATTTAAACAAATTATTTTTAAACCAGGATTGGTTTTTTTACTCATTATAGTAAGTTAGCGGATAATAATGCTTTTTTAACTGCCTCTTTTGTAGGTTCAGTAAGTCCAACCAAAGGTAACCTCACGTCATCTTCACATAAACCTAGTAGTTTAGCTGCATACTTAACTGGACTTGGGTTGCTTTCAATAAACATTGAGCTATGGATTGGTTGTAAAATTTTATCAAGCTTTTCAGCTTGATCTTTCTCATTGCCATTTGTTGATATGGAAAGTTTTTGAAATTCAGAACAAAGTTTTGGAGCAATATTACCCGTTACACTGATGGCTCCTACTCCACCTCTTTTATTAAATTCTAATGCGTTATCATCATTACCTGTTAACTGAATAAATGCTTTACCCATTTTACTTTTTTGTTGATCTACTCTATTTAAATCTCCTGTTGCATCTTTGACACCAACAATGTTTTTTAATTCAAATAATCTTGCCATTGTATCAACTGTCATATCAATCACAGATCTTCCTGGAATATTGTAAATCAAAATAGGTATTCCACATTTATTGTTTATTGCTTTATAATGTTGGTAGAGTCCTTCTTGTGTGGGTTTGTTGTAATATGGAGTCACAATTAACACCGCATTTGCTCCAACTTTTTCAGCATGCATGGTTAATGAAATTGCTTCTTCGGTAGAATTAGATCCTGTTCCTGCAATAATGGGATTTTTTCCATTACTTTCTTTTATGCATAATTCAATTACTTGCTGATGTTCGTTGTGGGTTAATGTAGGTGACTCTCCCGTAGTTCCTGCTGGTACTAGCCCATTTGTGCCATTATTCATGTGGAAATGGATTAATTTTATATAAGCATCTACATCAAGCTTATTGTTTTTAAATGGAGTTATTAAAGCAACGTTTGATCCTTTGAACATAAATACTTATAACATAGTTTACTGATTCATTTAGTAAAATTTATGCCATTAAATATTTTTTTTATAATTAAAACATTAATAATTTTTTTGTTACTAACATCTAATAGTATTGCGACAGAATTACCAATTATACCACTAAAAAAACCAGTTTTGGAGAAAACTCTAAATGACCAAAAAATCCTTAAAAATATTTTAAGACCTAAATCAAAGCCTAATAATGTAAAAATTGAAGAAACTAATGAAATAATAAAAGTTGATAAAAAAGATCAAAAAAAAATAAACTTTTTACTACCTAAAAATAAACCATTAATAGTAAAAAAAGAAGCATCAAAAATTCAAAAGTCTTCAAAATATTTTAAACAAAAAGATTTTAATTTAGCTAAAAAATCTATTCAAGCGTTTGAAAAAAGTCAATGGAGTGCTGCTCTTTCATTGTCAAAAAAAGCTAAAAACAAATCTATTTATAATTTTATTCAATGGAGACATTTACTTGCCAGTGGAAATCAGGCAAATTTTTATGATTATCAATCATTTATAAACCATAACGAAAATTATCCAAGGATAAATAGAATTAAATACTTAGCTGAACGTAAATTATCAACAGATAAAATTTCTCCCAAAAAAATAATCAATTGGTTTGAATCAAATGAACCATTAAGTGGTTATGGAAAATTGATATTAGGAGAAAGTTTTATTGCAACAGGAAATATTGACAAAGGAATAACATTAATCAAAGACGGTTGGGTTACAGCCAAACTAAGCAGAGCAAATATGAAATATTTTAGAAAAAAATACAAAAAATATTTGAATGCAAATGATTATATAAACAGAGCAGATTATTTATCTTGGGAAAATAAATATTGGGATTTAAAAAGAATGTTAAGATATTTACCAAAAGATTATCAGTTACTTTATACTGCTAGACAAATATTAATGAGTAAATCATATGGCGTTGATCAAGCAATTAAAAATGTTCCTTTAAAATTTAAAAATGATGCGGGTTTGAATTATGATCGTTTAAAATGGAGAAGAAAAAGAGGCAGAATTGACGATTCATTAGAAATACTCATTAAAATAAAAAATGATAAAGATTATTTAGTTAGACCAGACAAATGGTGGAAGGAAAGAGCCATTATTGCAAGGGCTCTTATTTATAAAAATAAATATGAACTAGCATACAAAATATCCAGCCAACATTCATTGGATGAGGGTCCTGAATATGCTGAAGCAGAGTGGATGAGTGGATGGATTGCGCTAAGTTTTTTAAATGACCCCATTTTAGCTATAGATCATTTTAATAATTTTTACCAAAACGTTAGCTATCCTATCAGTTCAACAAGAGGCGCTTATTGGCTAGGGAGGTCATATGAAAAAATTGGTGATAACAAACAGTCATTACAATGGTATGAGGAAGCATCAAAATATTTAACAACCTATTATGGTCAACTAGCTTATTTAAAAATTAAAGCAAATCAAAATTTTGAACTTCAAGAACAATTAATAGTAAATGACAAATATAAAAAACACTTTTATAATAAGAAATTAGTAAAAATTGTTTACCTTTTAGACGAATTAAATAAGGATAAATATGCTAAAGATATATTAAAACATCTTGCTAATGATAATATTGAAAGTGGTAGTGAAATACTAGCAGCTGAACTTTCAACAAAAATATCAAGATATGATTTTGCAATACAAATTGCAAAACAAGCTTCTTACCAAAAAAGATTTCATAATAATTTTAATTATCCAATAATTAGTACTCCCAAATATATTAATGGTCGTAAAATTCCCGATCCTGCTTTTATACTTTCAATAATTAGACAAGAGAGTGAATTTGATATGAGCGCAAATAGTCATGCTGGCGCTAAAGGTTTAATGCAAATAATGCCTTATACAGGTAAGTTAGTAGCAAAACAGGCAAAATTACCATATTCAAAATCAAGACTTATATCTGATCCTGAATACAATATAAACTTAGGATCACATTATATTGCTGGCCTCATAACAGAATATGATGGAGCCTATCCATTTGCAATTGCTGCTTATAATGCTGGACCGAAAAGAGTCAGATATTGGAAAAAAATTAATAAAGATCCTCAAAAAAAACAAATTGACTATGTCGACTGGATTGAATTAATTAAATTTAAAGAAACAAGAAACTATGTTCAAAGAGTCTTGGAAAATTACAATGTATATAGATATATATTGGAAAAAAAACCTATAAAAATTTATGATTTTTTTAAAGATAACCCACTATATTAATTATTAGGAAACAAATTAATGAGCGAAATATTTAAAAAAAATATTATATTAACATTTAGTTTAATTGCTTTTTTATTACTTTTTTTAAAAAATATTTTACCATTTATATATTATCCTGGTGAAAACATTTTATTAACAATAATAAATCAATCGAGTGGGTCTAATTATCTACCCATAATAAAATCATATAGTGACTTCAATTTATCACCTTTATACGATTTAGAAAATAGCCTAGATAATAAAAATTTAGCTTTTCCTTATCTTGCGCTCTTTATTCATAGCATATCATTAAAAATATTTGGCCCAGTTTCTTTTATATTTCTTGAATTTTTTGCATCTATAATTTTCTTAATTGTAATTTACAGGATTTTATTACTATTAAATTTCAACAAATTATTTTCTATATTAATGAGCTCTTTTTTTTTTATACTACCTGAAATATTTTCTGAAATAAATTATTTAATAAATACTAATATAACCAATATTTTAAATGATAGTTTTAAAAGTTTTTATAATATAAGGTTACCTAGGCCTTTAATAACAAATCTATATTTTTTTATATTCACATTAATACTCTTAAAAATACATATAGACAAAAATTATTCAT